>CAZAKW010000178.1:1343-6168 GCA_964485835.1 uncultured Bacteriovoracaceae bacterium | reverse complement strand
GCGACGGCATCGTCGAGATCAAGCAATGCGCCCGCGAGCCGGGCGCCCGCTCGAAGATCGCGGTCGTTTCGAAAGACCGCGACGTCGATCCGGTCGGCGCCTGCGTCGGCATGAAGGGCGTTCGCGTCCAAGCCGTGATCCAGGAACTCAAGGGCGAGAAGATCGACATCATCCCTTGGTCGGATAACCCGGTCATGTTCGTGCGCTCCGCGCTTGCTCCGGCTGAGATCTCCTCGGTGCGGATGGACGAGCGCAATCGCATGATGGAGATCATGGTAGAAGACGACCAGCTCTCGCTTGCGATCGGAAAACGCGGGCAAAACGTCCGACTGGCTGCCCAGTTGACGGGTTGGAAACTCGACATCATCTCTCGCACCAAGCTTTCGAAGCGGACCGGCGACGTGATCGCCGCTCTCCAGCAAATCGAAGGCGTCTCCGAAACCTACGCGCAATCGATCTACCAAGCCGGCTTCACCTCGATCCGCGCCGTTTCGGACGGGACGATCGAAGCCCTTCAGAAAATTCCCGGTTACGAGGACGCGGCACTCGCGGCGAACTTAAAAGAGCGGGCGGTCGAAGCGCATAAGAAATTAGGCGATGTGATCCCTACGGTATCGATCATGAATACGGGTACGCTCACGCAAGGATCCGAAGGTTCTTCCTCGGCCAAGGTGGCCGCCGAAGAACGCCTTCGCGAGATGATGAAACAAGCCGATAAGGCGACGACTGAAAAGCAGGATGGGTAATTCGCAACAGACGATGAATCGGGCCGATCGGCCGAATCGAAACTGGTTAGTCAAACGCGAACCCCCATCCTTTAGGAGCTAAACTCAGAGTGGAACAACAGACCCAAGGCACGACGATGAAAGTCTACGAACTCGCCAAAGAACTCGGCGTCGACTCGATCTCGCTGGTCGACAAACTTGCCGGACTGAACATCAAAGTGAAGAACCACATGAGCGACATCGCGGAAGCGGACGTCCAAGCCGCTAAAGCTGCGCTCACGAAACCGGCCGAGAAACCGGAAACCAAGAAAGCCGCGGCGAAGAAATCCGTGACGAGAAAGAAGGCGGACTCGCCTTCTTCGGATGATTCCGCGCCGGCGAAGTCCGCGAAGACGGCGAAAACGACGACCAAAACCGCGACGAAAACCAAAAAGACCGCTTCGAAGACGGCGACCGCAGCGACTGCACCGGCCGTCGAAACGACGCCGGCCGCCTCGAAGGAATCGGGAGCCTCAAGCCCGATCATCCGGCGGCGCGCGAAGTCTGACGACGGCGAAACGACCGAGCAGACCGTCGTGATGAAACGCACAGGCGCATCCGACGCCGAAGCGAAGGCCGTCGCGACGCCGGCGGCGAAAGCGGCTGCCCTCGCCCACTCCGTGGGCGCGGAACCAGACCCCGAGCCGGAACTAATCGAACCTGAAGCCGTGGAAGAAGAAATGGTCGTGGCGCCAGCGATGGAGCCCGAGCCTACGGCGGAAGATCAAGTCGAAGAGCCAACCCCAAGCGAAGAGCCGACGTCTCCGAACCGGATTTCGATCGGTGGACGTCCGGCTGCTCCTCCGCGTAAAAGCTTCCTCACGATGGCGGACGTTTCTCCTGTGAGCAAACTCCGGATTATCGCCCAAGCCCCGGCCGCAAAACCCGCCCCGGCATCCACGGGCCGAGGGCCGCTGCCGATTGGAGTGAAAGGCACTCCCGGCGTAGCCGATAAGGACGGATTCCGAATCATTCGGATGACCAAGGAAAACCTCGACCAAATGGCCGAGGAGGAAAACGCCAAGAAAAAGGGCGGCGGAGGCCGCATCGACGGTATCATCAAGCCGGAAGACGTTCGATTTGCGGATTACCGCAAAAAAGAAGTCGTCTTCATGCCGAAACGGAAGCGGGTCCCCGTGGGTCGCGAATTGAAACGTACCGAAAAAACCGTCGCGGCCGCGCATAAACGCGTGGTGGAGATGGGTGACTCGATTGTGGTCAGCGATTTCGCAGCCCAAATGAACGTTAAAGCGACGGATGTCGTCCGTAAGCTCATGATGATGGGTACGATGATCAAGATTAACCAGTCGATCGACTTCGACACCGCGACGCTGATCGCAGCCGAGTTCAAGCACGAAGTGAAGAACGTCGCCTTCAAAGAAGAACAAGTCGTGGAAGGCGCCGACGCCGACACCGAGGAAAACTTAAAGCCGCGTCCTCCTGTGGTGACCATCATGGGTCACGTTGACCACGGTAAAACGTCTCTCCTCGATGCGATTCGCGCCGCGAAAGTGGCCGAAGGCGAAGCGGGCGGGATCACCCAGCATATCGGCGCTTATACGGTCGAGAAAAACGGTAAGACGATCTCGTTCATCGATACTCCGGGCCACGAGGCGTTTACCTCGATGCGGGCCCGCGGAGCGAACGTCACCGATATCGTGATTCTCGTGGTCGCAGCCGACGACGGCGTGATGCCGCAAACACGCGAAGCCCTTTCGCACGCGAAGGCGGCCGGCGTGCCGATCGTTGTCGCGATGAATAAAATGGATAAACCCCAAGCGAACCCGGAGAGGATCAAGCAGCAACTCGCCGAGCTCGACCTTCTGGCCGAAGACTGGGGCGGACAATCCCAATTCGTGCCCGTTTCGGCCGCGAAAAAGACCGGGATCGACGATCTTCTGGAAGCCGTGCTCTTAAACGCCGAAGTTCTCGACCTGAAAGGCAATCCGGATACGGTCGCCTCGGGAACGGTCTTGGAAGCGCGCCTAGAAAAAGGCCGCGGCCCGGTGGCTTCGGTTCTCGTGAAACGCGGGACGCTCAAAATCGGCGATATCGTCGTATCGGGCGTCCAGAGCGGTCGCGTGAAGTCGTTGATGAATGATCGCGGAGCGGTCCAAAAGAGCTGCACGCCGGGTCTGCCGGTTGAAATCCTTGGATTCGAGGGCCTTCCGATGGCGGGCGAGAAGTTCGACGTCGTGAAAGACGACAACGCCGCTCGCGAGTTGATTGCGCATCGACGCCAGATTATTCTGGCCGAGAAATCGATCTCCCAGAAAGTGTCGCTTGAGGATATTTTCGCTAAGGTCCAAGCCGGCGCGATCAAAGAACTCAATATTATCCTGAAAGGCGACGTCGCGGGTTCGGTGGAAGCCGTGAAAGAGAGCTTGCTCAAGCTTGAGACTCCGAAGGTGAAAGTGAAAGTGATTTTCGCCGCTCCGGGAGGAATCACGGAGTCCGACGTCATGCTCGCCAACGCTTCGAAAGCGATCATCATCGGATTCAACGTTCGTCCCGAGACGAATGCGCGTCGGGTTGCGGAAGCGGAACATGTCGAAATCAAGACTTACCAGATCATCTACGAACTCATCGACGACGTGAAGCAGTCGATGACCGGGATTCTGGACAAGAAAAAGGTCGAGAAATTCCTCGGACGCGCCGAAGTTCGCCAAATCTTCACGGTGCCCAAACTCGGGACCGTCGCCGGTTGTGCGGTTATCGACGGGAAAATCTTGCGGGGTGCGAACGTTCGCCTCCTGCGCGATTCCCGCATGATCTTCGACGGCAAGCTTGCAACCTTGCGCCGTTTCAAAGACGACGCCAAGGAAGTGGCCGAAGGTTACGAGTGCGGGATCGGCATCGAGAAATTCAACGACATCAAAATCGGCGATTTGATCGAAGCTTACCAGATTGATCTCGTGACTCCGGAACTGAGCGAGTAATGCAAGAGACCCGAAAAGCCCGCTTAGCCTCCGTGATCCAACAGGAACTCTCGGTGGCCGTGCGCTCGATCAAGGATCCACGCGTTCCCCACGTGACCTTCACCTCGGTGGAAGTCGCGGACGACGGCTCGCAAGCAACGATCTACGTGATGGTCTTGGGCGGGGCAGGGTCGCTGGGCGACCATGCCGACCGGGACGCGATGCGGGATTGTCTTGAAGGATTGAAGAGCGCTTCGGGCTATCTTCGTCGCCACCTGGCGAAAATCCTGACGATTCGCCATATTCCGACGCTCTTTTTCAAAGAGGATCGTGGACTGGCGAATGTCTCCCGGGTCCACGAACTCTTGAAAGAAGTAGAAGCCCACGATGCGAAAGCGGCGGCGGAGACCGAAATCACCGCTACCTATGCGGTGTTGAAGCAAAGTGAGGCGGGATTTTTCGAGATGCTGTTTGAGGCGCGCTTCCGCCGCGTGCTGATAATCGCGGTACTGCTGATGGCGTTCTCGCAGTTTTCCGGGATCAATGCGATCATGTATTACTCCACCAAGATTTTCACCACGGCGGGCGTCGGGGTGAAGGACTCGTTCATGGCCTCGGCGCTCATCGGGTTGGTCAATTTATTGTTTACGCTCGTTGCGGTGGCGTTGGTGGACAAGGCGGGTCGACGGGTGCTCTTGCTGATCGGTTTGACGGCGCAAGTGATCGCATTGGGTACCGTGGGATGGATGTTTTACGCCGGAATCGGCGGAGTGGCGCTCTTGATCGGAGTCCTGGCGTTTATCGCCGCGTTCGCCATGGCGCTGGGCCCCATTCCGTGGATTCTCTGCTCGGAAATTTTCCCGGCCCGCGTGCGGGGCCGTGCCATGTCGGTGGCGACGTTTACCATCTGGACTTCCTGTTATATCGTGGCGCAGACGTTCCCGATGCTCAATGACAGTGCGGCGGTGGGGCCGGCGAAGACTTTCTGGATTTATGCAGGCTGCAGTCTTGCCGCCTGGATATTTGTTTTTACCATGGTGCCGGAAACCAAAGGACGCACCTTGGAGGAAATTGAAGCGCACCTCCAGACTCCGACCCGGTAGGATTTTACCTGCGGGCTCAAAGCCAGGTCTTGACACATGC
>CAZAKW010000178.1:0-1333 GCA_964485835.1 uncultured Bacteriovoracaceae bacterium | reverse complement strand
AATGTCTATACAAATATGATTATGCTGAATTTAGACCACGGCAGGCCTGTGCCGCTGCGGGCCCAGGTGGAGACGCTCATTCGCCAGATGGTGCTGCAACCGGAATATCAACGGGGCGGCCTGTTGCCCGATGAAGTGGCGTTGGCGGCGGAACTGGGCGTCAGTCGCGGCACCGTGCGGGCCGGGATCAGCAAGCTCGTGTTTGAAGGGCTTTTGCAACGCAAAGCCGGAGTGGGCACGCGGGTCTCGAGCCGGCACCTGGAATCGGGCATTACCGCGTGGCGCAGTTTCACCCGGGAAATGGCTTCCAAAGGCATCACGGTGGAGAACTACCGGCTGGATTTCCGGCTGGCCCAGGCGGGGCCGGACGCGATTCGAACTCTGCACCTGAGCAAGGGAGATTCGGTGTGGCGATTGGATCGTGTGCGCGGTTGGGATGGCAAGCCGGTGTTGCAAAGCACGTCGTGGTTTCATCCGCGTATCGGACTGCAGGGTAATGAGGACATCGCCAAGCCGCTGTATGAAATGATCGAAACCGCCACCGGCGTGCGGCCGAGTTGTGCGCGCGAAGAGTTTTCGGCCGTGCGCGCCGACGCCCATTTGGCACGGCTGCTGGACGTGCGGGTGGGATCGGCCCTATTGCTCCGGGGGCACACGGTGTATGATCAAGGCGGGCGACCCTTCGAATATACGGAGGTGAATTACGTGAGCTCCCGATTTACCCTCACGTTGGAAATGCGGCGAGGTGAAGAATGACGACGCTGGCCGTTGATTTTGGAGGTACTCGCATCAAGCTCGGAGTCATCCAGGCTGGGAGAACTGTTGCAGTGGAAGTAATCCCTGCGAATTCCTCAGAACTTTTATCCGGCCGCCTTGAAGACGTCGCGCAGGCGCTGGAAAAACTTTGCGCCGGGCGCGCTTTGAAGTGTTCCGATTGTGCGGGGTTGGCCTTGGCCTATCCTAGCATTGTTGACCCCCGCCGGGCGCGCATTCTCGATCATTTCGGAAAGTTCGGCGACGCCCGAAAATTGGATTTGCGGCAATGGGCTCAGGAGCGATTGGGGTTGCCGCTGGTAATCGAAAACGACGCGCGCATGGCGTTGATCGGTGAATGGCAGTACGGTGCGGGTCGTGGTTCGGACAACTGCGTCATGATCACGCTGGGGACGGGCATTGGCGTCGCCGCGATTATGGAGGGTAAAGTGGTGCGGGGCGCGCATGGTCAGGCAGCCATTCTGGGCGGGCACACCACGATTGAACTCCACGGCCAAACCTGCGTTTGCGGCAACGTCGGCTGCGTGGAACTCGCCGCCTCCACAGCCGGAATCGAGCG
>CAZAKW010000177.1:0-6198 GCA_964485835.1 uncultured Bacteriovoracaceae bacterium | reverse complement strand
GTTCATCACGGGCATCATCAGATCCAGCAAGATCACGCCAGGCTCGGGAAGCTCGTGGATATTCGCCAATGCCTCCTGGCCATTTTCGTAAGTCGCTACGAAGTAGCCCTCAAGTTCTAGGAGATCGCGGACTGCATCCCGGATATCGGGATCGTCTTCGATAATCACCACCGTGGAGCGGGGTTCGAGGGATTGGGCAGTTGAGCTAGAGGAATACAATTGAGCCGCCTTCATACTTTTCACTCAGCAAGAGCTATGCGCAGTATTTTGGCCCGAAATGCCCGTTTTTTAAGAAAAGTAGTCAAACCTCCATACGCAGCTGTTGAAAAAAATGTCCATTTTAGACTCGCTGGCCCTCCCTTGTCGCCTGTGTTAAGCCATCTTCATGATTCATGCCCGAGGAATTGATCAGCTCGAATTGGCGCGGGACCACGCTGCTCTTACCATTGGCAATTTCGACGGAGTCCATTTAGGCCACCTGGCGATCCTGCGGGAAGTGCTCGAAGAATCTCGGCGATCCGGGGGTCCCGCGTGTGTCTATACCTTCCGGCCACACCCTCAAGAAGTATTGAGACCGGGTAGCGAGGTGAAGCTTCTCAATCTTTACGACGAAAAAGTCGAGATCCTCGAATCCTCGGGAATCGAGGTCGTAGTCGAGGAACCTTTCAGCCAGGAATTCTTTTCGTTGTCGGCTCGAGAATTTTTCGAGAAAGTGATCGTTCACGGTTTTAAAGCGGCGTCCCTTTTTGTGGGGCACGATTTTGCTTTCGGAAGGAACCGAGAAGGAAATCTCGAGTTGCTCACGGTATTGTGTGAAGAGCGGGGTGTCCGTCTCCGTGTCGTTCCTCCTCGCGAAGCCGATGGAGAGATCATATCGAGCACTCGAATTCGCGCTCTTCTATCGGAAGGGAAAGTCGCACTTGCCGCGAAGCTGATGGATCGCCCATTTTTTTACCGTGGTGTCGTCGTAAAAGGGGATCAACGAGGACGACTTCTGGGATTTCCGACCGCGAATCTCAAGCTCGAAAATAAACTTGCTCTGCCCAGGGGGGTCTACGCGACCTGGGCGATTCTCGAACGCGCCGGTCGGCGCGAGAAGATCCCCAGCGTGACCAACATCGGCGTGCGCCCGACTTTCGCCGGAAATGAAGGAAGCGGGGATGCCCTACCGGTCGTCGTCGAAACCCATCTGATACTCACGGGTGGAGAGGTCCCAGAGTTTTACGGCGAAACTCTCGAAGTCCAATTCATGGAACGATTTCGCGACGAAAAAAAATTCGAATCGTTTGAGGATCTAAAACGTCAAATCACTGGCGATCGTGAAAAGGCTCTCGACTACTTTCATTGTCTCGGACGTCAATAAAACCCCGGTCTGACGGAAATTGTCACTCGGTTAGTTTTCGTTCACAATAGAAAGGCAATGTCGCGCCAACTCGCAGAAGTCCTCATCAAAGACCGCCTCGTCACGCAAGCACAGCTAGATGCCGTTATGGCGGCCATGCCGGACAAAAACGGCGATCCCGTTCGCCAGATGATCGTAAACAAGCTGATCTCGGAGAACAAACTTCTCGAGTACCTCAGTCGTAAGTACAATCTCCACTCGATCAATCTGGCGAAATTCGAGATCGACAAAAAGGTCGTAGCACTTTTGCCGGTGGATTTGATTCGAGATCTTCAGGTCGTTCCGATCCAAGCGAAGGACACGAGCATTGTCGTTGCCGTGGCGGATCCGACTCGACTTGCTCACGCCGATAAAGTTCGTTTCATCACGAAGCTTTCGGTGGAAGCCGTTCTCACGAGTTTTTCGGCCTTCGACGAGGCAATGGCGAAATACTACGGTGCCAGCGCCGTTATTTCCACGGCCGTATCGGCGCTCGCGATCAAAGACAAGGAAGACGAAAATAAGAAGGGCGTAAAAACCCAAAGTATCGAGAATTTCGAAGTCCACGATATCGACTCAAGTCAAGACGCGCGAATCGAAGGACAAGGCGAAGCCGTGATCGCGTTCGTCAACGGTATCCTTGCCGAATGTATTCGCCGGAATGCATCGGACGTGCACGTGGAACCTTACGAGAAACGTTTCCGCGTGCGGATGCGAATCGACGGGTCTTTGATCGAGATCGCGGAAGTGCCGCCGGACATGAAACGCGCCGTAGTGGCGCGACTGAAGATCATGTCGCGGATGGATATTTCCGAAAGCCGCATTCCTCAAGACGGACGGATCAAGCTCAAATCGGGCGGCAAAGAGATCGATTTCCGGGTGAATAGTCTGCCCACGTTGTTCGGCGAAAAAGTCGTCATGCGGATGTTGGCCTCGGGAAATCTTTCACTGGATCTTGGAAAATTGGGGTTCGAGCCCGAGCAGTACCGAATCTTTAAAAAAGGGATCTACGCCCCGAACGGGTTAGTGCTGGTCACCGGGCCGACCGGATCGGGAAAAACGACGACGCTCTATTCGGCTTTGGCCGAATTGAACACGGTGACCGATAATATTTCGACCGCGGAGGACCCGGTTGAATACAACCTCGAGGGAATCAACCAGACCCAGGTCAACAAAGACGTCGGGCTCTCCTTCGCGTCGGTTCTTCGCGCGCTCCTTCGGCAAGATCCCGATACGATTCTCGTCGGGGAGATCCGCGATTACGAGACGGCTGAAGTTTCCATTCAAGCCGCGCTCACCGGTCACTTAGTGCTGTCAACCTTGCACACGAACGACGCGCCTAGTTCGATCACCCGGTTAATGAATATGGGAGTGGAGCCCTTTCTCGTCACCTCCTCCGTCAATACGATCGTGGCCCAACGTCTCCTTCGTCGGGTCTGCGCAAAATGCAAAATGCCGGCGGGGGCATCCGCGGATGAGATCGCGAAGGTCGGCTTTACGAAGGCGGATCTCGCTTCGCTCACCTTGATGAAAGGGAAGGGATGCGCTGTCTGTAATAATACGGGTTATAAAGGCCGGGTCGCGATTTACGAGGTATTCGATTTTACGACCGACCTTAAGGAGATGGTCCTTCGCGGGGAGTCCATCATCGACATTCGCAAACGTGCGGTCGACGGTGGGATGAAAACGCTTCGGATGAGCGCGCTCTCCCGAGCGGCGGAAGGTCTCACTACGGTAGAAGAGGCGATCGGCGCCACGATGGAAGAATAAATATGTCGAAGATCTCGTTGCCCTCCTTATTGAAAACGATGGTAGACCAAAACGCGTCGGACTTGCACGTCACCGTCGGCGTTCCGCCCCAGTTCCGAATCTCCGGACGAATGGTCAAGGTCAAGACCGACGCGCTCGGTCCGCAAGATACGAAGGAATTGGCTTACCAGGTTCTGACGGATTCCCAGAAGGCCGAGTTCGAGCGGAATCTCGAGCTCGATTTCTCGTTCGGAATCAAAGACGTTTCCCGCTTTCGGGGGAATCTCTTTCTCCAGCGCGGATCGGTCGCGGCCGTTTTTCGGCGTATTCCCATCGCGATCCCCGACTGGGATTCGATCGGGATCCCGAATATCATGCGCGAAGTGATCAAGCGCCCCAGCGGCTTGGTCCTCGTTACCGGGCCGACCGGTTCGGGTAAGTCGACCACGCTCGCCTCCATTCTCGACACCATTAATCGCGAGGAGTACGGGCATTTGATGACGATCGAGGATCCGATCGAATTCGTGCATCCGCATAAGAGCTGTGTCGTGAACCAGCGCGAGGTCGGAGTGGATACGAAGAGTTTCCACAACGCTCTTAAACAAATCCTTCGCCAGGATCCCGACTTTATCCTGGTGGGAGAGATGCGCGACATCGAGACGATCGAAATGGCGCTGACGATGGCCGAAACGGGACATTTGGTTTTCGGCACCCTCCACACGAACGGCGCGGTCCAAACGATCAACCGGGTGATCAACGTCTTTCCTCCCCACCAACAGGCCCAGGTCCGCCAACTTCTATCCTTTACCCTTCAGGCCGTCTTGTCCCAGGCCCTCTTGCCGAAAGCGGACGGGAAGGGTCGCGCGATGGCGTGCGAGGTGTTGATCCCGACGATGGCGATTCGAAATCTCATTCGCGAGGAAAAGATCCATCAGATCTATTCCGCGATGCAGACCGGCCAAGGCGAGACGGGAATGCAGACGTTGAACCAGCATCTTTTGTCCTTAATTCGTGCGGGATCGATCACGCGCGAAGCGGGAGTTGAATTCAGCAACTTTCCGGAAGAGCTCGTAAAGCAGCTCTCGCTATTGAGATAATTTATGCCTGAATACAAGTACGAAGGAGTCGATAAACAGGGAAAACGCGTGAAGGGGCAGCTCAATGCGGCCACCGAGGGAGATCTGCGCGTGCTTCTGCGAGGCCAGGGCATCCGCCCGGTCCGAATCGGCGCCGTCTCGCTGGTGCAGCGAGATCTCGGTTCGATCTTCAAAGGCGGCACGTCGAATATCACTCCCGAAGAAGTGCTCCACTTTACTCGTCAGCTCCAGGTCTTGACCGGCTCCGGCGTTCCATTGGTCCAGTCGCTCGATATCCTGGGCGACCAGGCTTCCTCCGCTTCGCTTCGCGAGCTTTGTAGCGGGGTGAAAAACCGGGTTTCGGAAGGTTCCTTTCTCTGGGAAGCGCTCAGTTCTTTTCCGAAGTCGTTTCCAAGGCTTTATCTTGCATTGGTTCGCGCGGGCGAGTCGTCGGGGGCTTTGGACCAGATGTTAAAGCGACTTTCGGCTTACCTCGAAGATAACGACCGGCTTAAGAAGATGCTGAAAGCGGCGATGATGTACCCGGCGATCGTGATTTCGATCGGAGTCGTGGTCGTTGCGGCGATGTTGATCTTCGTGATTCCGAAGTTTGAGGAATTGATTGTGTCTAACGGGGGCGAGCTGCCCGGCCCTACCGCGTTCGTGATCAATTTGTCCCATTTCCTAGTCGCGTATTGGTACTACATCGTCGGTGGGTTAATCGCTGCGTACGTGATGTTAAAGCGGTTCATATCGACGCCAGAAGGTCGGATCTTTTTCGATCGGATGCTCTTTCGCGCGCCGCTTTTCGGCCCTTTGATGCAAAAGGGGGGTACCGCGCGCTTCACCCGAACGCTTTCGACGTTACTTTCCTCGGGGGTTAGTCTTTTGGACGCGATTGAGATCTGTAAACAGACGATCGATAATGCCGTTCTCGAGGAAGCCGTGGCGACGGTTCGTTCGGAAATCGAGCAAGGTAAGGGTCTTTCTCAGGTCTTCTCGAAACTAGACGTCTTTCCGAAGATGGCAGTCCAGATGATGGCAGTCGGTGAAAACACCGGTCAATTGGATAAAATGCTTGAGAAGGTTGCCGACTTTTACGAAGCCGAGGTTGAGGCGTTGGTCAGCGGGCTTACGAAATTAATCGAACCGTTCATCCTGGTCTTCTTGGGTGGCACCGTCGGAGGCATTATGATCGCGATGTACCTTCCGATCTTCAAGATGGGCGACAGTATTAAATGAGACAAATCCTCGGAGAGTCCCAAGCCGTAAAGAACCTCGTTTCGATGATCCAAAAGGTCGCCGGCAATAAGACGAACATTCTAGTGATTGGGGAGAGTGGGACGGGAAAGGAGCTCGTTGCGCGGATGATCCACGAGACGGGCCCGATGAAAGGAAAACCGTTCGTACCCGTCAACTGCGGTGCGATCCCAGAAACGCTTATCGAAAGCGAGATGTTCGGACATAAAAAAGGATCTTTCACGGGCGCCATCAGCGAAAAGATCGGTCTATTCGAGGCGGCCAGCGGCGGCACTTTGTTTTTAGATGAGGTCGGAGAATTGCCGCTGCAGATGCAAGTGAAGATGCTTCGTTGCCTGCAGGAGAAGACGATTCGCCGCGTTGGTGCGAACGAGGACATTAAAGTCGACGTCCGCATCATCGCGGCGACGAACCGCGATCTCGAGGCGGGAGTGAAGAACGGGACCTTTCGCGAAGATCTTTATTACCGCCTCAACGTAATTCTGATCAAAACGCCGCCGCTTCGGGAGCGGCACGGGGACGTGGAAATTCTCGCGAACGCTTTTTTGAAGAAATTCGCGGAACGCCAAAAGAAAGAGCTCGACGGATTTTCCGAAGAGACGCTTGAGATTTTCCGTACGCATGCCTGGCCGGGAAACGTGCGAGAGCTTGAAAATACGATTGAGCGCGCGGTGACGCTGGAGACGAGTCGGGTGATCTCGGCGGGAGTTTTACCGCCCGCGGTGACGGTGG
>CAZAKW010000176.1:0-6220 GCA_964485835.1 uncultured Bacteriovoracaceae bacterium | reverse complement strand
CGTGCCCGTGATTCTCGCGTTGGAGCGCACAAGCTCGAGTTCCCCGCCTACGCCGGCGCGGATGGCGACGAATTTCGCGTAACCCTCGATAAAGCCCGCCGCGGAGACTTCAGGACCGAACTCGCCGCGAATGGACGTGAATTGCACTGGGATCGAAAGCAGCGGCGTGAGTTTCGCAAAAAGGTTTGCTTCCGCGACTACCCCCGCATCGACCCGCAAGCTCACCGGTCCCACGGGAATCACGACGAGCGGCGCTCGCATGGTGACGGTCGGAAATCCAGCCGCGACGACGAAAGCGCCGTCTTTCCAATCCGGTTTAGAATTCCAAACCTTAAAGCCACCCCAGTAAAAATCCGTTTCGCCTTCTAATAAACCATTCACGGAAGCTTTCGTGTCGAGAATCGAACGATCGCGGCCGAAGAGCATCGCTTTCAAAGTTGCAACCAGCCCGGTCGTGTCGTCGACGCCAAGCGAGCGATCGCCGGGAGCAGGCGCTGCCCCGGAGGGGTTCGGCTCGGGTTCAACCGGCGCGATCGGTCCGAGATCGTAAGTGACGCCATTGGTTTTTCCAACGGCAAGACGCTCTTCTTCAAATCGGGTACGAGGCTGCGCCGGCCCGGCAACGCCAGACGGTTCCGCGGCGAAGGCAGGAGAAAGAGTAGCCGAAAAAATCGCGATGATGAGTAACACGCTCGCCAAGCGTTTCCGCCCGCAAACGCGGTAAGGGTCTTCCATGCGTTTCCTGCCTGGTTATTCCCGGAAATCGTTCCCGGAAATTCCGGTCGATATCGGATTCCCAAAGTCCTTGCGGAATCCAACTAGCCTCGACAAGGAACAGATCGGACACTTCTTGCCGACACATGAATTTACAGCGAAATTTTCAATCTTTTGCGAGGGTCGCTACGGACGCGGTTTGCGATCTAGCGTTCTAAATTGGGTTCCGTCCTGCGTCCGCAACCAGTTAAAATCACACTGAATATTCGGAAAAATTGGGACGACGAGAACCCCCTTTCTATTGATAACGCGCCGAGCTATAAACCCAATCGAAGTTTACAGACTCTGCCAACCTAATCGCGGTTTCGGGTGCGCGGATAATCAAAGGAATCGCGGTCGAGTCTAGGCTCAAAGAGCTTTGGATTTATGAACGGAGAAAAAATATGAAAAAAACTATTTTTACAATGTTGGCAGCAGGTTTTTCACTAGGTGCAAGTGCGGACGTTATTGAGCTTTCGATCGAGAAGCCGATGTTCGTGAATAAAACTGATCTAGAGGGCTACTCGGCCGAGGCCCACACGGCTGTTCATATGGTAAATACCCGCCTGGCTGAGGTTGAACGCGGTACCTTGGCGGTTACCCCAGAGCTCGATTACGTTGCTAATGGGAAAATTTACACGGTGTACGATTTGGCGAAAATGCCAGTAGAGAAGATTATCGCAATGAAAGAAGGCGACTACTGCGCAATTGCCTCGAAGGCGTACACAGTAAAAAAAGAATGGAATTGGTCGAAATTTTCGAACGTCGTCACTGCCGTTTATCTCCAAGGGAAGTTCAAAGCGGAAAACTGGTATCCTGAGGCCGCTAACTATGGGACTTCTGCCAGTTTCGAAAATGGACAACTTAAAGGCATGATCGATTCTAAACTGAATCGGCAGTATAGCCTTTCTTTTGAAAACGGTCGTACTGCCTATGTTTCCTGCGTGACCGTTCTCAGGAGTTCTTCAGTCGAAGAAGCCGAAGCAAAGTACAACGCCTACGCCTCTGACGTTTTCGGCCCGATAAAATCGACGTTTGGAATCTAAGTCTCTGATCTCGTGAGCGGGGAATGCGCGCTAAAACGATAGGTTCTCCAAAACTTAGATTGAAAGCACTGGAAAAGAACCCCCATTGAAAGACTAAGAATTCCTGGAGAAAAATCAAATGAGAAATTATGGCGTTTCATTGCCAACGAGCGGGGCGATTTCACTGGTCTTAGCCACCCTACTTTTTGCCTGCGGCAAAGAAGACTCAAACGATTTCGTGAATGGTGGAGCAATGTCTGTGGCCAACGCCAACAACGTCGCCTACTGCGTGCAGCAAGTTAAACCTGAAAATGCAGCGGCTTGCAGACTCTAATCATCTGACCGATCGTCGAGCGTGAGACTATATGGAATCGAAGCGGGCTTGCTGAAGAAATTCAGCGGCCCGTTTTCGTTGGCTATCACGCCGCCATCTTAAAATGGATCTTCGCCTTCACGCCTAAAGCCGAAAGGATTTGGAGCATGAGGTCCGTGGAGATATCGCCGCTGTTCCGATTTACGAGGGCAGTTACACGCGTCCGTGAAGTATGGGGAAGTTTGGCGACCTGGGCATGGGTCAGCGCCTTCTGCTCGATCACTTCGACAATTTTATCATTCAGATCGCTCCGGATTTCGATTTCAAGGCCGTCCGAAGGCGAAAGCCCGAGAACTTCCGCTAATTCCTTCGCCGACCGGGCGACGATGCCTTTATTCTTTATTCATCCAGTGAACTAACGTCGGACCTTCAGTCGGCGACTTGTCCCCGGGAATGATGTGAACAGTTCACGTGAACTGTTCACCTGCCCGCCGGGACCCCGCAAATCGGGCGAGATTATCGATACGCACTACTTTCCTTCGTACGCGCGCTTAAGCGCCTGGATATCGAATTTCCTCACCTTCTCCGGATCGCGATCTCCCAAGTTAGGCCGCGGCCTTTTTTGATTTGGCGGGCTTCTTTAAGAGAAGTTCGACGTAAAGACGAAGATGCTCGATTTGAGATACGGCGACGCCGACATCGTCGCTTGCCTTGGCAAGAATGAACGCGCCTTGGACGACGGCTTGAGTGTGAAGAGCAAGGCTCTTCGCCGTCCACTTCGCTTCGGGAGCATAGAGGCGTTTCGCATGGGTAATATCTTTCTCAAGCGTCTGCGCATGACCAAAAATGCTGGCATGGCAGGCATCGCGAATGGCGGCGTGACTCGAATATGCCTCTTGGACCATCGTTCCGACCAGACAGGTGAACTCTGCAATCTCCCCCCGCAGAAGTTCCTTCCTAAAATCGATATAGGCCAGAATTCTTTCGAGCGGATCGGAGGCCTTATGGTAGTCGGCGTTCGCGAAAAGCCGCGCCGTGATTTCCGACCAATATCCGGCCGCAGCGACGGCTAGATCTTCCTTGCTGGCGAAGTAATGGAAGAAAGCCCCTTTCGTGATTTGCGCTTCCGAGCAAAGATCGTCCACGGTCGTCGAGGCGTACCCCTTCGTCCGAATCACCCGAAGCGCGGCGTCGAGGATCTTCTCCTTCGTCGTGGAGCGAACTTTAAGGTCCGTTTTCTGGGCGGGCTTTGCGGGGGACTTTTTTCGAGCACGAGCCATGCGATCACTATAAACCGACCAGTTGGTATGGTACAAGGCCAAAGCGAAGACATTAAATCGGATTCTTGGATTTGAGCGTTCAGCTTGCTTCGGTCAAATTGATCGCACCGACTTTGAGGTCGGCCACCCAGACGACCGAAAGATTGTTCTCGATCTCGCGAAATTCGCCCATAAGTTGATAAAGCGTCCGAGATACGGGCTATTCAGCCTACTAAAAGATTAGAAACGGCACTGGTTCTCTATAGGTATCCATTCGTCCGTTTTATGGTCATTTATAAATGTCCTTAAAACGGACGTATAGGGTATTTTAAGTGACCCTATATCCATGAAGTCCAAGAAAACCGCGCTTATTTCCGAACGCAGTGTTCTCGACCGCCACCGCGCACTTACTGCGCCTCGAGAAACAAGGTTCCTCAAAAAAAGAATGCGGTCTTCGCAGGTACTCACGTTAAAGCACCCTGAGAGGGGCCACTCCCCTCACCCGAGACGAACTGGCCGGTCTCATTCCTAACTTAACTACCCGCTAAATCTTAACCGCCACCGTAAGACCTTCGCCCGTCGGTAGAATCGTCGCCCGGAATTTTTCTGCAGCCATGCGGTTAAACTGGGTAATCCCAGCGGCCGCTTTCTGTTCGTCGGGATCCGTGATTTTCGTTTCCAGCACGAGGCCCCAGGCAAACGTATTGTCGCCGAGCACGACCCCGCCGGTAACGTAAATTTCGGTGCGCCCATTCGAGGTAGTGCGGGTAATTCTCTTTATCCGCGTCGATAAAGACGAGGTCAAACGGCCCCTCCCCTTCTATCTTTGGAAGATTCGAAAGCGCCGGGCCGACGAACGTCGAAACTTTCTCAGCGACGCCGGCACGTCGAAACGACTCGCCCGCGACTTCGGCGTGCATCGGCTCGTACTCAAACGTATAAAGCTTTCCATCCGCGGGCAACGCCCGCGCAAAGCAAACCCCCGAATACCCGGCAAGCGTTCCGATCTCGACGATCTTGCGCGCACCCGCCATCCGCGCGAGCACCTCGAGGTGCAATCCGTCGAACGCGCCGACGTGGATCGCCGGAATCCCGGCTTTCTCGGCGCGAACGCGAATCTCGGCTAAAACCTCGTCTTCGGGGCGAAACGTTTCGTGCGCGTAAGCAAACAACGAAGAATCGGCGCTAAAACTTTTTCCGGTCGACATTAGAAGCGCATCTCCGGAATCTCGCCCGACACGTGCAGCTTCGCCGCCGTCGCCTTGACGATCTCCTGGGCGGAAACGCCCGGTGCGCGCTCGCGCAGCACGAAACCGTCTTTCGTCACGTCGATCACCGCAAGTTCGGTTACGATCTTTTTAACGACGCCTTCCGCGGTTAGCGGCAGCGTGCACTTCGGCAGAAGCTTCGAACTTCCGTCTTTCGCCACGTGCTGCATCGCTACGATCACGTTCGGCGAGCCCGCGACCAAATCCATCGCGCCGCCCATCCCCTTAACCATCTTCCCGGGAATCATCCAGTTCGCCAAGTCGCCACGTTCGGAGACTTCCATCGCGCCTAAAACGGTCAGATCGACCTTGCCCGCGCGAATCATCGCAAACGATTCGGCGCTCGAAAAAAACGACGCTCCCGGAAGCACGGTCACGGTCTCTTTGCCGGCGTTGATCAAATCCGGATCCACGTTTTCTTCCGTCGGAAAAGACCCTAACCCCAAAATTCCGTTTTCGGATTGCAACACCACCCGAATATCGGAAGGAATATAGTTCGCAACCAACGTCGGAATCCCGATCCCGAGATTCACGTAATAGCCGTCCTTCAGTTCACGGGAAATCCGCTGGGCAATCTGTTCACGCGTCAACATCACGCACCCGCCTTCGCTGCCGGGCGAGAAACGGTTTTTTTCTCGATCCGCTTCTCGTAGTTTTTACCCAAGAAAATCCGCTTCACGTAAATTCCGGGGAGGTGTACCTGGTCCGGTTCGATCGCGCCGACCGGTACGAGTTCTTCGACCTCGGCGATCGTGATCTTCCCCGCCATTGCGGCGAGAGGATTAAAGTTGCGCGCGGTTTTACGGAAAACGAGATTTCCCATCGTGTCGCCCTTCCAGGCCTTCACGATCGCGAAATCCGAAACGATTCCCTTCTCCAGCACGTATTTCCGTCCGTCGAATTCGCGAATCTCTTTTCCCTCGGAGACGAGCGTCCCCGCGCCGGCGGCCGTGAAAAACGCCGGGATTCCGGCGCCGCCCGCACGCATGCGCTCGGCCAGCGTCCCTTGAGGTAAAAGCTCGACTTCGAGTTCACCCGAAAGAAGTTGTTGTTCGAAAAGTTTGTTCTCGCCGACGTACGACGAAACCATCTTCTTGACCTGTTTGGTTTCGAGCAAGATTCCGATCCCAAATCCGTCGACGCCGGCGTTGTTCGAATAGATCGTTAAACCCTTCGTTCCTTTTTTCCGGATCGCCGCGACCGAGTTTTCCGGAATCCCGCAGAGACCAAATCCGCCCATAGCGATCGTCGCGCCATCGAAAAGATCTTTCACCGCTTCGTCGGCGTCCGTGACTACTTTCCAGTCCCAATTAAGCGCCATAGCGTTTCCTTTTGAATTTTGAAATTAAACGAGCTCGATCGCAAGCGCGGTCGCTTCGCCGCCGCCGATGCAAATCCCGGCGACGCCGCGTTTTTTCCCCGACTGCTTGAGCGCGCTGATCAACGTGATCGCGATCCGCGAACCGGAGGATCCGATCGGATGCCCAAGCGCGATCGCACCGCCATAGACGTTGATTTTTTCCGCCGGAATCTCGAGATCCTTCATCGCCGCCATCGTCACGACGCCGAATGCTTCGTTCACTTCGAACAAATCCACGTCGG
>CAZAKW010000175.1:0-6272 GCA_964485835.1 uncultured Bacteriovoracaceae bacterium | reverse complement strand
CCGTAGTCGGGTTCGACGAGTTTGAGTCTGCGACCGGCGCGGGGGGCTTCTTGGCTTGAGGCGCCCGTCCACGACGTTCGCAACCCGAGCCGACGATCACGATCGCAGCTAACGACAACACCATCAGATTCTTTTTAAACGACTTCATAAGAGGACTCCTTCAACACACAGTTCGTTACACACTTGGCTTTCGCACCCCTGGGGGTGTGTCACCATTCACACGCCCCGAGTTATACCAGAACTTGATCAAAAGAGTCAACTTTAACGTGTATTTATTTTTATCCTTTAATTTCAATTACTTATAAGTCGTTTCGAAAAATTCCGGAATGAGACGACGCTGAGGCGGTCTTTTCGACTTCGCAAAGATTGAATCTCGGCTTTATTAGGCGCATTTTAGAAGAAACGCACTTCGTCGAAGGGATCTTCATGTTTGGCTTAAGTACAGGGCATTTGCTCATCTTGCTCCTGGTCGTTCTCCTTCTGAACGCGCGTCGTTTGCCCGAACTCGGATCGGCGCTCGGACGCGGAATGCTAGCCTTCAAAAAAGGCCTCGACGGAAAAGACGACGGCAACGATCCAAACGACCCGACGGATCCTACCGATCCGCCTTCCAAAGTCTAAACGGACCGCAGGCTCGTGCACGAACTTCTGCATAGTTGGATTGCGACGTGGTTTCACTGGGTGGAAGCGTGGGGATATCTCGGCGTTTTCGTCTTGATGGCGATGGAGAGTTCGATTTTCCCCGTTCCGTCCGAGATCGTGATGCCCCCCGCGGCTTTTTGGGCCGCTCAAGGAAAAATGAATTATTGGGGGGTGATTGCCGCAGGAACCGGAGGAAGCTATTTCGGTTCGATCGTGACCTATTACGCGGCCCGGGCGGCCGGACTGCCGGTGATTCGGCGCTACGGAAAATACTTTCTCCTGAGCGACGAGAAAATGCTTTTGGCCGAGGCGTGGGTGCGGACGCACGGAGTGGTCGGGGTGTTCGTCGCGCGGCTCTTACCCGTCGTTCGACACTTGATTTCGATTCCCGCGGGAATCTTTCGCATGTCGGTTCTGCCGTTTTCGATCGTTACGATCGTGGGCGCGGGAATCTGGTGTTGGACACTGGCCTGGTTCGGTCGCGAAGTGATCGGGGATTCTCCCGAACTGCTACAATCGCCAGAACAGCTGATCTTGGTGATGAAACAGAAGCTGGCGTGGATCGTCGGCGGGGTGATCGGTTTTGGACTGCTTTACGCCGTGATGATTCGGTTTAAGCGATCCCCAGTTCCGTAAAAATATCGTCCATCGCGGCGCTTGAATGGGACCAGTCGTACTGCGCGCGAACCGCGCGCATCCCGTGTTCGATCATGCTGTGACGAAAACCCGATTCCCGGCAGACACGGAGTACGAGCGAGGCGAACTCGTCCGGTTCCTCCGCGATACAGAGTTCTTGGAGCGGATTGAGCGCGAGGCCGTCGGCACCGCGTCCGGTCGTGATCACGGGAACGCCGGCCGCGATGGCTTCAAGGATATGGATGCGGTTTCCGCGGCCGTAGCGAAGCGGAAAAATCGCGGCGGTGGAAGTTTTCAAGTGCTCAAGCAACTGTTCGTTGCGCTCGTAACTGAAAAAGTCGAACTCAGGAAAAGCCTTGATCAACCCATCGAGATCTTGCGTCCGGGTCTGCACGCGGATTTTCAGCTCCGCCCCCTGGAGGCAGGCTTCAAGCCGCGGCAAAAGCTCTCCGCGCATCCACTCGAGAGCGTGGAGATTGGGCTGGTAATCGAGATTGCCGATGAAAGTAAGCGGGACGATGTTGGAAGCGGTCGCGATGGCGGACGTTTCTTTGCTCGGCATTCCTTGTGGTGAATAGCGCTCGGTGTCGATCCCGTGGGGAAGGACTTGCACTTTGGAATTGGGCGCGAGTTTTCCCATGCGCGAAGCATCGATGGGCGATGCGGTAACGACGAGGTCGGCTGCGTAACTCAATTTTTTTTCGTAGCGCGCGCAGCGTGCGGCGCCGATTCCTTGGGGCCAATAGCGCATTCGGCTAAAGGCATTATCGAACAGGAGATCGCTCTCGATTTGATGTTCGTCGAGAACCGAGTGGCATCCAAGACTGCGCGCAAGCGTCACGTACTTCGCCATGCGGAGCCGGGAGAGCCAAACGACGTCGCCGGGTTGGGCCATCGAACGAAGGCAGCTTTCGATTCCGCGCGAACGTCCCTGCGCGAAATGCGGGCGCACGAGATCCATTCCGCGGGAGAGCAGGTTGCGCTCGTCAACAACATGACAGGAGAGATTTACATTCTCGCCAAAGACCGCGTGGATGTTCGCTTGCATCGAAGGAACGTCGTTCCGCTTCGAGACGCAGAGAAGCTCAACCGGCATTCTTTGGGCAAGCAGTGAGATGATCTGGGAGTCGCGAATGCGACGGGCGCCCACGATCGGCACCGGGGGGCCGCTCGTGAGAAAAAAAGCCTTTCTCATCTCGTTAGTGTAGCGCAATCGAGCGGGCTTTAGCCAGGTAGCTAGGGAAACAAAAGCGATTTTAGAGTTTGAATCCGGCGGCTTCAGAATCTTTTTTGAAAGTCCGTACCGTATCCAGACTCATTTCCATCGCCGATCGACCGAATCCAGACATCTTTTTAATGATATCCGTCGGTGCGGTGATGATATGGCATCCGATTTGTTCGGCTTGCACGATATTGAAGACCTCTCGGGTCGATGCCCAGAGCAGTTCGACCCGTGGTCCTGCCGCTACGCAGAGTTCTCGTGATGCCCGCATCAGAGGGAGAGGATCCACGCCCGTATCCGCTAAGCGACCTGCAAACACGGAGACTAATGCAGCCGCTCCGCCTTTCACGGCGTCGCAAGTGCCTTGAACTTGTTCGAGGGTGAAGATTGCGGTGATATTCAGTTTTACGCCGGCGTGCGAAAGCTCGCGTACAAGCTCCAACGTCGACTCGCCCTTGGAGTTAAGAATCGGAATTTTTACATAAACGTTCTCGCCCCAGGTCTTGATCTCCAGCGCTTGGCGTTTCATCTCCGGGATCTCGTCGGCGAAAACCTCGAACGAAATAGGTTTCTGGGTGACCTCTTTCAGGATGTCTTGGCAGTAGGCCCGGTAATCAGTAACCCCGGCTTTTCGCATCAGGGAGGGGTTCGTGGTTAAGCCGGCAATTTTCGGATTGGCGTTCATTTCGAGAAGCGAGGCTCGGTCGGCGCCGTCGGAGTAAATCTTGATCTTGCCTTGGAACTGATAATTGCCGTTCATGGCCAGGGTTTAAGCGATAACCACTTGAAAGATCAAAGGAAAATTTATAAATAAAGGGGGTGTGTCTTGCTTGACACATTTGCTCAAGTAATGCAGACTCTTTCTATGGGTAACGCTATGTGTCATTCGATACGGGGGCTAACGAGCCGTAGATTCGCCAAAAGCGCTCGAGTCGCACTTCTCGTTACCGGATTCGCGTTCGCCACGGGATGCGGGATACGCGAAAACGGCGAGACTTTCGAAGGCATTGCCTGCGGTGAAGCGGACCAGCACCAGTCTTATATGAATCCCATGGACTCGACGGTCATCCAAACCATCTCCATTGATTCGCGCTTTACCGAAGCGGAGATCAGCAAGATTGAGAACATGATCGCGGCTTGGAATGCCGAAGGGCGTCGCACGCTAGGACGCTCCTTGTTTGAAGTGAGGAAGTTCGCCCTTTCGCCAAGTTCAGTGCCGGAACCGGCCCGAGACTGTGGATTTCCCGGTACGCCCCAAGGCTTCTCGATCGTTAAAGTGACGAGCATGGAAACCTGGAGCGCCCTTGGTTTTGGCCACGGAAATCCAGGGGTCACCGTCCGATGCGCGGCGGGAAAGGGCTTCGCCGAAAAGCAGGTCGTGCTCATCAACCCAAACACCAACGGCCTTATGCAGTCCCCGCAGATTTTCGAAACCGTGGTTCTGCACGAACTCGGGCATGCGATCGGGCTAGACCATAGCTGTGATTCCGCGAATTCCGGAAATCCCTCCTACGCTGGCTGCCAGCCGATCCAGAGCCAGCTTGCACACGATTATCGCCAAGCCGTGATGTATCCCGTAGTCGAAGCCAGCCGCCTAAAAGAAGAAGTTCGAGCGAACGACAGCCAGCGCGCCACCTGTGCCTTGAACTACCGGCCGTAAGACGCTACGAGTACCCCTCCCCATGCTCTTGGCCCTCTCCGCCGCATTCGTAGGTTTCGTACACTCGCTCTCTCCCGGGCACTGGCTTCCCGTGGTGTTGATGGTGAAGGCGAAAAAATGGGACCTAGCTCAAGCGACCATCGCGGCTCTCGTCGCCGCCAGCGGCCACGTCGTGATTTCCTTAAGCCTCGGGGTTGCGGCCGCCATTATCGGTCAGTCGTTTTTCAGCCCGTATCTGCACGAACTCGAGGCCCATGCCGGAATGGTCTTGATCGTGTTTGGTGTGATCTACGCCCTTTATTCACGCTTTCGGCATCGCCATTGCCACGGGCACGAACACCACGGGCCCGATCCCCGCCAGGCTTCCCGGGCTCCGTACGTCTTTTTGTTCAGCCTGGGTTTCTCCCCTTGTTTCGCGGTCCTGCCGATCTTCGCGACGGCGGTGGCGGTCGGGAGCGGTACGCTTGCCCTCTCGATGCTGCTCTTTTCCCTGGGGGTGGTTGCCGCCCTCGTGGGCGGCAGTCTTTTGGTCTCTCGCGGATTCGTTAAACTTGACCATCCGATCTTCGAGCACCACGGCGATTTGATCACGGGCCTTGGCGTCGCCGCGATGGGCTTGATTTTGGTCCTCTTCCCGCATATCCACGCATAACCTTTATGCCTGTTTACGAATACGGCTGCGAAAGCTGTCAAAAAGTCACTGAAGAGATGCAGAAGTTTTCGGACGCGCCGCTGACCGATTGCCCTGCGTGCGGCGGGAAGGGGACGTTGAAAAAACTGATTTCCCGCTCGTCTTTCGCGCTGAAGGGAACCGGCTGGTACACGACGGATTACAAGCGGGCGCCGGCGGCGGCTTCAAGCGCGGATAAAACAGCTTCGGCAGCTCCCGCTGCGAATAGTGAAACGAAGGTGGCGGCGACTGATGCCAAGCCTGCTTCGACGACGAAGACGGAGTCGTCTTCGTTGGGAAAATCTTCGGACTCATAAGCGGCTAAGACTTCGTTCTCCCGCTTTGGCAACCATTAATCCGAGATACCCTAACTCAGCGGCAAACCCTTCTCGAGGCAGATCGAATAGAGCAGGTCGTAGGGATACATCCCCGTCGAGTGTTTATCGGACCACGTAAACTGGATCGCGTACCGTCCGACGGCATGGACCTCGAGCGGGCGAACGTCCGCAGCGACATTCTCGCGCTTGAGCGTGCGTACGCCGGTATGCTCGTCGACGCAATTGGCGCAGGGACAGTAAAAGCGGAGTTCAAAGTAGGGGACCGCGAACGAGGCGCCCGTCGACCAGCCGATCAACATCTCCGTCCCGCTATGAGGCTCGAGACGATTGGGAGAGGTACGAGAGTCGAAGGGGTGCTTTTTCAGTGGAGCCGCCGCACTCAAAGGATCAGTCATCCCGTAGTTAAACTTCGCATTGAATGGCGTGTAAAGATTTCGATCGCAGCGGCAGGAACGACTGCTCATCGGGTTCACCTTCGTGGGCAAAAAAAATGTGGGCAATCTTAAGACTGAAAATTCGCTAAACGGGCCCGTATTACGCGTCAATGCGAGTAGGTGATTCATATTAGTTTCGGAGTAAGGTTAGGGGTTGCGCAGTAGGTCGAATCGCCTTGCGGCGCGGCATTCCCTGCTGTAGTGGATGACTCCGCTCGTTAGTATTTAAACCCCAGCTAGAACGAAGGAATGGCTTTCGTTAAAGAGGGCTGAAAATTTTCCAAGGAGACACGTTATGAATATTTTTAATAAATCGTATTTAGGAATTCTTTTTTTAGGTCTGAGTTTTTCCGCTGCGGCGGATTCGCAGACGATCAATAAGCTCAGAAGCGTTTTTGATGCCGGCAACGAACCCAGCAAAAAGACGCTCAAGCTGCCATCGGTTTGGAAGTGCATCGCTTTCGCGGATCTCAAGATGCAAAGCCAAGTCATGGCTCTTCATCTGGAAGACTTTGGCGATTTCGTCGAAAACAAGGACCGGGATCTGGATAGTCCTCGGCACGGAAGGTCGCCTCAAATTGTTTCGGGAATTAAAATGCTGCTTAACGATCCTGTTCGGGAAGTCTTAATGGGAGATGCGAAGGTTATGTGGGGTTATCATTCTGAGGAT
>CAZAKW010000174.1:0-6296 GCA_964485835.1 uncultured Bacteriovoracaceae bacterium | reverse complement strand
GGCGATCGCGCGCGCCTTGGTGACCGATCCCGTTCTGATTCTGGCGGACGAACCGACCGGAAACCTGGATACGAAAACGGGCGAAGCGGTCTTAACTCTGCTCGCCGAAATGGCCAAAGAGCGTGGCCATACGATCCTTATGGTGACCCACGATCCCAACGCCGCGTCCTTCGGCACTCGGTTGGTTCGGCTTCGTGACGGAAAAATCGAAAGCGATTCCAAAGTCGAAGCGCGTCCGCGTGTGACACCGCCGCCGGAACCCCGGGGGTAGAGCGTGCGGACCCCTTCGCCGAACCGACTCCCCAATCTTTTAAGATACGTTGGATTGCGGCATCTCAAACTTCGCCCGGCGCGAACGATTCTGACCGTGATGGGCGTCGCTTTCGGGATCGCGCTTTACGTGGCGATCTCGATTATCAACCACTCGACCCGCTCCTCTTTCCGAGAAAACGTGGAGGCGGTCTCTGGGAAAGCTAAGATTACGATCTCCGCGGGTCCGACCGGATTTTCGGAGGAAAAATTAGAAGTCGTTCGAAACGTTCCGGGGGTCCGTCACGCGGTCCCTATGGTCGAGGCGAGAGCGTTTTTCGAAGGCGCCGTAGGCCAAGACGAATTTCTCTACGTGCTGGGAGTGGACCTGCTCCAAGAGTCGGCGGTACGCACGTACCGGGCGACCGACCAAGAGATCATCGACGATCCGCTCGTATTCTTGAATCAGCCCGACAGCATCATCGTCACCACGAAGTTTGCCGCCGAACGAAAGCTTGAAATCGATTCCAAGCTTCCGCTCGCGACGGCCGACGGAACGAAAATTTTTACCGTACGTGGGTTACTCGAGCCCGAAGGCGCCGCGCTCGCCTACGGCGGAAGCCTTGCGATCATGGATATCGACGGCGCCCGGGTCAGCTTCGGTAAGGTCGGAAAAATCGACCGGATCGACGTGATTCCCGACGAACGACCGGTCGAGGAGACGCTCGACGCCTTACGCGAAAAATTGGGTGCGGGGATTTTAGTCGAACGGCCCGAGGCCCAGTCGGAAAACACGGAGAGGATGATCGCGTCTTATCAGATGATGATCACTTTTTTCGGGTCGCTCGCGCTTCTCGTCGGATTGTTCCTCGTCTTTAATTCTGTCAGCATCTCGGTCGCGGAGCGCCGACGCGAGATCGGAATCCTACGAGCACTGGGAGCCGCGAAAAATTCGATCTTGGCGCTATTCGTAATTGAGAGCGCGCTGATGGGTCTGCTCGGCGCGGCTCTGGGAGCAGGCATTGGACGTTTGCTCGCCAACGTTATGGTAAAGCAAGTAACCCTTTCGCTTTCCGCGCAATTCCATACCCATATCCAAGCCAATCGCATCGAGATGACGGCGGAGCAGTTTTGGATCACGCTTGCGCTCGGGACGTTTACGTCCGCCGCCGCGGCGTTGATGCCGGCGACGAAAGCTTCGCGAATTTCGCCCCTTGAGGCGATGAAGTCTCGGGAAATGGAAAGCGGTCCGCGCGAGCGTGGTGGCTTTAAAAGCGTCTTTTTTGGCGGAGCGCTTTTGATCTTCGTTTTTTTCTCGATGAGTTTTCAGTGGAATCAGTTTTTTGCTCCGATCGAACAACTCACTCAAGGAGCGAGTGTCCTGGGCGCGGCTTTTTTTGGTCCGTTCGTCGTTTTCTGGTTGATCCGGCTTCTTCGAAAATTCGTAAAGACACAGCGTGCCCCGATTTTTCGCTTAGCCCAGGATAATTTGCTTCGGTCGCGAAGTCGGACGGCGACGAACATCATGGCGCTGATGGTGGGATTGTTTCTCGTCATGCTGATCGCGACGATTCGGGCAAGTTTCCAAGATACGCTTGTGTCGTGGCTTGGGGACGTTCTCCAAGCCGACATCGTGGTGACCTCGAGCGGTCGATCAATTACCGCGGACGTCCAACCCATCCAAGGATCGCTTCAATCGGAGATTATTAAAATACCCGGCGTCCGGGATCCCGGCCCGGGAAGAGGGATCAGTTCCCGCTTTCTTCAGATCTCTTCGGACGGAGTCCGGTACACGATCAAAGCCTTCGACGAACCTGGTGCGTTCGTTGAATATCGAAATTTTAAGATCCAGGGGCGGGACCGGGTCGAAGCGGCCCGCGAGCTTTTTGATTCCGAGGCGAACGCCGTGGAGCCCAAAGTGATCGTGTCGGAGAATTTCTTTTTTAAAAATCCAGGAAAGAAAGTCGGCGACCTACTGGAGCTTGATACCCCAGCGGGCCGTCGCGGATTTCGGATCATCGCTAAGTGCGTGGACTACGCCTCGGCGAGCGGGGTTTTTTATCTGTCGAGGGACGTATATCAACGGTACTGGAACGACTCGTTGGTGACCGCGTTTGGGATCAGCCTTGAACCGGGCGCCGACCTAGAGACGGTTCGCTCGGAATTAGCTCGCACGCTCGGAAAGAAATACAATTTAGTCGCTCTCTCCAACGCCGAGATGCGAAAGGAAATGCGATCGGCGATCGACGATACGTTTGCCTACACCCGAGCGGTTGAATTCGCGGCGCTTTTCGTCGCGTTACTCGGACTTTTGAATACGCTTTTGATTAGCGTTCTTGAAAGGACGCGGGAACTTGGAGTCATGCGTGCGATCGGATCCTCTAGGAGGCAGATATTCCGGATGATCCTGATCGAGGCCTTAATCCAAGGAAGCCTTGGTGCGGTTGTCGCGGTGGCCATTGGCGGAATCGTCGGAAAACTTTGGATTCAAAACTCATTGGCGTTCGCCTTGGGTTGGGTCGTTGAGTTTTCAATGCCCATGTCCTCGGTGGGGATCACTATTGGCGTGGGCACACTGGTTTCCGCGATCGCGGGAATTCTACCGGCGAGACGTGCGGCAAACCTCCCGATTGTCGAGGCGCTAGATTATGAATGAAAACGTCTGCGTCGCCGTAATCGGCGGCGGAGCGAGCGGCGTTTTCGCTGCGATTCGTCTTCTGAATTCCGAGCGCGCGCGCCTAGGGAGGCTTAAGGTTGTGTTGATCGAAGCCCAGCCCGAACTAGGTGCTGGAATCGCCTACGCAACGGACGAAGGTTTTCATTTACTGAACGTCGCCAGCGGCAGAATGGGAGCGACTGAAGAAGATCCCGAAGATTTTCGTCGGTGGGTGGAAACGAGATTCCCTTCCGAAACGAGGCCCTTTCTCCCGCGCAGGCTCTACCGGAAATACCTTCAAGTCCGTATCGCCGAGGCGGCGGATCGATGCGGACCCGCAGCATACCAGAGGATTCAGGCCCGCGCTCGGAAGTGGACCTACCATACCCGCGGCATTCGAATCGAGATGGAAGGTTTGGACGCCATTTATTGCGATCGCCTTATCGTAGCGACGGGGTATGGACCGGCTTCGTTGCCTTCGGCTTTCGCATCGATCACCAGTGATCCACGGGTCGTTTCGGATCCCTGGAACAGCCAGCTGCTCGGCGTTTCGCGCGAACGGACTTTAGTCTTAGGCAGCGGATTGACCGCCGTTGATTTTTTACTTCGACTCTCGCGAAATGGTAGTGCGGGCTCGGTGCTTTTGCTCTCTCGCAACGGCCTGCGGCCCCTGGGGCACTTGGCTCCGGGAAGGTTTTCGGAGGAAAACCCGCCGAATCTTTCCGAGTGGAATCCTCGCAGAGCTCGGACCGCGTTTGCGGATGTTCGTCGATGGATTTCGGAACTGAAAGATTCCACGAACTGGCCCTTGGTAGTCGACGAGGTGCGAAAGGAAGCCCAGAGGGTTTGGCTTGAGTGGCCGTCGCGGGAGAAACTACGGTTTTTACGTCACCTCCGTACGATTTGGGAGGTGCATCGGCATCGGATTGGAAACGAAGTACTCGAGGAGTTGGAAAAACAGGCCACACGGGGATTCTTTTCGATTCGCGCGGGAAGGGTCGTATCGGCGAGCGCGGAACCCTCCGGTATCCGCGTGAAGATTCGCAGAAAACGCGGCGGTACGGAGATTCTTGAATTCGACTCGGTCGTGAATTGCACGGGAGTGAACCCGGACGTCTCTTTCTTTGATGGGCATTCGCTTTTAGCGGAACCGCTTCGACTTGGGATTGAAACCGACGAGTGGGGAAGACCTTACGATCAAGAGGGACGAATTTTAGAAGGGGTAGCCGTATTGGGTCCCGCGCTACGCCCGCGTTTTTGGGAGATCAGCGCGATACCTGAACTTCGTGTGCAAGCCCGCGTTGTTTGCGAGGGGATACTAGCGAGTCTCGAAGGCGAAGTGGCCGACTCTAAACGAACTTAAGCCGGGTCTTGGCCCGCAGGCTTCAGTCTCTCGCTTAGCGCTAAGATCGCCTCGACGTAGTCTTTGCTGTTGTTGTAGTGGAAAAGCGCCTTGTACCGAGAGTCCGAGTTCGCCGCCCATCCGTTTTGCTTGAGGTAATTTGCGACACTTAAGACCGCATCGTTGGTATCAGCCAGATCGGGTGTTTCGTCGGAGCGGTCGGTGAAAGCGTGGCGTTGATAACTCGTCGGGATGAATTGGGAGATGCCGAAGGCTCCGGCAAAGGATCCTTTAAGGTTTCTCACGGTTTTCGCATTCTTTAAAAAAAGAGCCTCCAGGGCGCGAAGTTCGGTTAATGCCCAGACGCCTTTGCGATCGGTTCGGGTCACGATCTTCTCTTTGACTTCTTTCATCGTCGTCGAAGCGGGCAGACGAGTCTTCTTAGCCTCGCGTTCAAGGTAGCGTCGGGATCGAGACGTATTCGCCACGAGTAAGCTCGCGTAAACGCTCGGGACGTGGAAGCGTCCGGTGACCGTTCCGTGACGGGTCTCTACCCATAACAACGCGGCGATAATCTCGCGGTCGACCCCAAACAGCGTCTCCGCTTTATCGAGCGGCTCCGTGTTGCGCTCTAAGAATTTCCGAGACGCCTGGACGGCTTGGTCGGTTACGAGTTCGTGATGATCAACCGACTTCAAAAAACCCAAGGTGTTGAGTTTCAATACTGTTTCGTGATCTTTCCGACGAAACTTCTTACGCAGTAAGGAGATGAAGGGTTTAGAGAATTTTTCCTTCTTGAGACGTCGCTCGATTTCTTTCCATTCCGCCGTAGGCTTCTTGGAGTTTTTGGTTTCCGCCAAGGAATTGTCGGATCCCAGAAGCAGCGCTGGCACCAGTACGAGGAGGAGAGCTTGAAGGCCTAAAAATTTCCCGGTAACGCGTATCGAAGTTTTTCCGCTCATCATCTTTAGTGTATCGACTTCTGTCTCAAGATCGATGAGTCAAAAAATTTTTTTATCGAGTCTGTTTATAGAACGACGGGTAAATGACCCTGGCATAGCCAGTGCAGTTCCTCTCTCGAAACTTTTAATCGGGGGAATCATGAGAAATTTGGCTACATACTCACTCTTAATCGCATCAAGTATCACAATCGTGTCGAGCGGATGTTCGTCACCCGGAAAAAAAACCGCCATCGGCGCCGGTGCGGGAGCTGCGGTGGGAGCCGGAGTCGGCGCGATTGCGGGCGGCGGTAAGGGTGCGGCCATCGGCGCCGGGGTCGGGGGGCTCTTGGGCGGTGCCGTGGGAAATCGGCTGGATAAACAAGCCCGCGAATTGGAGAAAGTCGCGGAGACGCAACGGACCACCGACGGTATTCTCGTGAATCTGAAAAACGATCTTCTTTTCCAAACGGGAAGCGCGACGCTTACGCCGGAGGCGAAAACGCAGCTCAATCAACTCGGCGGTATCATGGTGAAGTATCCAACGAACCAAATTACGGTCGTCGGTCACACCGACGACGTCGGCAGCGCCACGAGTAATCAAACGCTGTCAAACCAGCGCGCGGCCGCGGTGCAGCAGGTATTGATTCAAAGCGGACTTCCCGTGTCTCGGCTTCGCACGGTGGGCATGGGCGAATCGCAACCGATCGCGGAAGGAACGTCGGCAGCGACGCGCGCGAAGAATCGCCGGGTCGAGTTGAAAATCATTGATACGGAGGGGAGTGGGGGAAAGGGGTAGGCCGACTCGCTCTTGCGCGCACGTTCTCGTCAGAATTTTCCGTCACTCAGGCTTTTTCTTCATGTATGCAGGCCGACTCCAGCGATTGTACATACGCTGTACATCGGTACCGTGGAGCAAGAGGGAGCACGCAATCGATTCATCCGGCGGAAGAGCAACATCGAATCGAGCTCGGAAGGCACGGGGAAGGTCGAGCGGGTCGGTCGCTAGGTATCGATCGAGGATGCGGGCGGCTCGATCCGGTTCGGAAACAATCAGGTTGTTCTTCGGGTCACTCCCGAGGAGGAGCATCTCTTCGAGCTTCTTCGTCTC
>CAZAKW010000173.1:5794-6323 GCA_964485835.1 uncultured Bacteriovoracaceae bacterium | reverse complement strand
GACGAGAATCGTACGGGTGACCGTGCCCATCAGACGAGCGACCGGTGCGTTTCGGGTCACTCGGTGGAGAAGGCTTGTGACCCCGGCTTGCGCGACTTTACTCCCGTAATAAAACGCGACGAAGACCAGGCTTGCGACGATGAAGTTTGGGAGTCCGGAGACGATGGCCTTAAGCCAAGCTTCGGATTTTTCCGCCAGAATCTCGAGGACGTTGTTGAGGGTAAGCTCCATGGATCGGTTCTACCGTAAGCGGCGGGGCCTTTAAAAGATCCATTTCAGATGGGACCGGCTTGGTTTCCTTGCCTCTAAAGGCCGGTGTAGTTTTGTCCGACCGATATTCCGTGCGAACGACGCGGTCATGATGTTCCCCACGGCAGAGGGCCGGGCGCTTGTGCGAACTGGGTTTTCGGATCATGATTCGATGCTATGGCCAAGCCTGCGATCGATCGCCTTTTTGAGCGTCTGAAGGAGGACGCACTGCCCGGAATTTGGTCGCGGGGAGTCTCGTTGGCGCGTGATAAGGAAGTGA
>CAZAKW010000173.1:0-5784 GCA_964485835.1 uncultured Bacteriovoracaceae bacterium | reverse complement strand
CCTTGGATACCGAGGCCGTCGACGGGTTTGTCCTACGGGTGAAGGTCTTGGGCAAAGCGGTCGCCGCCAAGGTCGAGGTTTGGCCCGGGGACGACGATGTCCATTGTGATTGCGGAGATCGGGCCGATCCGTGTGTGCACGCGGTCGCTTCGTTAGTCGCCTTGAAAAACGGGTGGGCTCTGCGTTCGGATGGGGCGGCGGGGTTCGGTACCCAAGCGACTCTCCTTTACCGATTGATCGAGAACGAAGGTTGGCTTGAATTCGTCCGAGCGATCCGGGATCCCGCCGGTATGGAGAATCCTTTAAGGGATTCTTTAGTCGCATACGTCGGAGGTACGGCTTCGGGACGGTTGGCGGGGCCCGCACTCACGCCGACGCGGGAAGACTTCAAAGTTGAGCAAGTCCTAGTCGAGCTTGAATTGCAAGGGCTGGTGGCTCCGAGAGCGCCGCACGGTTTTTTTCGTGTCACGGCAGCAGGAATGCCCGCACTCTTCTCCGCTCTCCGGGATGTCGCGCGACTCGAGTTTGAAGGTTCCGCCGTGGAAGCAAGGCGCGATCCGATCCGCCCTCGGCTAAGGATCGTCGATGCGGGCACTGGCATCGAAGTCGTCGAAGATTCCAAGCCCGCGCCGGCGGCCCGTGACTTTTCAAACGGCGCTCGATTTGAGGGGGGCGTCTTCCGACCGCTCCATCGGCTCAGTAACGACCTGCGCGCGGCGATCGGCAAGAAATTTCGATCGGAGGATTTTGCGACGTTCGTTTCGAAGACCCTGCCCCTGCTGCAGAGCGAGGCGGAGTTACTCGTTGAAACCTCACGTCTACCGGAAATTCGCGACCTCGCGCCAAGGGTCGAATTGGTGTTGGGTACGGACAGCGGTACGGGTGAATCGCTTTCGGTGCTAGCGAAGCTCGTTTATGGCGATCCGGTGGTCGCCGAGGTGAACCAAGGGCGACTCGAAGTGCTCGCCGGCGCCCGCATGGTGCCCGTGCGGGACGAAAGAGCCGAAAAGGAATTGGAGCGAAAGCTCTTGGACGAATTGAATTTACGGCCCCGGCAACCGGTGAGGTTTTGGGGCCGGGACGCAATCGAGTTCGTCCGAAGGTCGGCGAAGTGGCGGACTTCCGGAGCCGGGGCGGCGCAAGCCTTTTCGGTGGTAGGAGAACTCGTTCCGCGTATTCAGGCGAGTGCCAAAGGACTAGAAGTTCAGTTTGGCATCGGAGCCTCCGAACGCTTCCCGGATGGTATCCCATTGGATTCGGCGCGTGTTTTCTCGGCGTGGTCGGCAGGAGAAAACCTTGTACCCTTAGGGGGCGGGGAGGGATGGGCGAAGATTCCTGCCGAGTGGCTAAACGAGAATGGAGCGTTGCTCGAGCGCTTCCTGCAAATGCGAAATCCCTCGACGATCGAAAAAGTGCAACTCGCCGATTTTGTGTTCGAGGCGGGCGGAGTTCTCTCCGACGATTTAAGTCGATTAAAACATCAGTTTCTCGACTACCAGGGACTACCGAGCCAAAAACTTCCGTCCGATCTCCGCGCCGAACTCCGCCCTTACCAGCGCCTCGGCGTCGATTGGCTTGGATTCTTGCGGGATTCCGGCATGGGCGGACTTTTAGCCGACGATATGGGGCTTGGGAAAACGCTCCAAGCGCTTTGCGCGATTCGGGGCCGAACCTTGGTCGTCGCTCCGACAAGTGTACTGCCCGCGTGGGAATCGCAAATCGAGACGTTTCGACCGGCACTTCGCGTGAATCTTTATTACGGCGGTTCGCGAAAACTCGTGCCAGGCGCTGACGTCGTGCTGACCTCTTACGGAACGCTTCGTCAGGACCGTGCACTACTTACTGCGGAAAATTGGGACACCATCGTGCTCGACGAAGCCCAGCAGATCAAAAACCCCGACAGCCAGATCGCACGCGTCGTTCACGCGCTTCGCGGTGGGTTTCGAATCGCGCTGACCGGAACGCCGATTGAGAATCGCCTCGACGATCTTTGGAGTCAGATCCAGTTCGTCCAGCCTGACCTGCTCGGAACACGCCGGGAGTTTCAAGCCCGGCTTGAGGCCGGCGCGATCACCGAGAGGTTGGGCGAATTGAAACGCAAGATCAAGCCCTTGATCCTTCGACGGATGAAGCGCGATGTCGCGCCGGAGCTTCCTCCGAAAACGGAGGTAACCCTTTATAGCGATTTGACCCCGGAAGAACGAGGCGCTTACCAAACCGTGCTCGCCGCAACGAAAGCCAAGATCGTGCAGGAGTTAAGCGCGGGAGGAAGCGTGCTCGGTGCGCTTGAAGCGCTTTTACGGCTTCGCCAACTCTGCGCGCATCCCTCGCTCGTTCCAGGGTTTGAAAATGAGGAGTTCCAATTGTCGTCGAAATTGGAACTTTTACGGGAACAGGTCTCCGAATCGCTCGCGCTTGGGCACAGTATTCTGATTTTTTCGCAGTGGACGAGTTTCTTGGATTTGGTTGAAAAAGTATTGCGGCCGATGGAAATCGATTTTCTCCGGCTTGATGGAAGCACGCCCAATCGCGGTGAGCTGATCGAAAAATTCCAGAGCGTCGACGGGCCGCGCGTGATGATTTTGTCGTTGAAAGCTGGGGGCGTCGGTTTGACGCTGACGAAAGCCGACCACGTGATTATTCTCGACCCGTGGTGGAATCCGGCGGTTGAAGACCAGGCGGCGGACCGCGCCCATCGGATCGGTCAATCCCAGCCCGTGTTGGTACAAAGACTGGTCGCCCGCGACACCGTCGAGGACCGGATCGTGCAACTTCAGGCAAAAAAACGGCAAATCGCGCAGCAAGTGCTGGGCGGCGAGGGCGAAGGCGGTTCGTTGGAATTGACGCGAGAAGACCTGCTTGAACTCCTTCGTTAGTTTTTTCGGTCCGAACCCTTTGTCCCGACCCGCTTTTTGCAGGGTGATTGGAGTAGGGCCCTCTCTGTTATTCAAACCCTTTAATTTAGAAGGTGGAAAATATGAATCAAGCTGAATCACGCCTCTCCGGTGGTACCGCTACCGATCCTGAATCGTCCCGTTCTTCCGAACTCCAGCAATGCATTCAAGACTGCATGGATTGCTATCAAGCCTGTATCCAAACGATGCATCACTGTCTGGCAAAAGGAGGCGAGCATGCGAAAGCCGAGCATATCCGAGAACTCGCGAACTGCGCCCAGATCTGTCTAACGAGCGTAAACCTCATGCTGAGTGGTTCGCCAATGCACGTCGATACGTGTGGTATTTGCGCGAAAGCTTGCGAACAGTGTGCACGGTCGTGCGCGGAAATCGGCGAAGGCGACGCGACGATGGAAGCGTGCGTGGCCGCGTGCCAGCGATGTGCCGAGTCCTGTCGTCAGATGTCGAATTGATGCGAACGCGCGGCTCGGTCAGTTTCGCCAGGGGGCGCGACTAGCCGTGGCGTTGACGGCACCTTTGCTTAAGATCAAGTGCTTAAGATCAAGGCAGTCCTACCGCGGGCCCAAGGCAACTTTAGGACCGTAATTGGACCGTAAGTCGCCATTCTTTTCTAACACGCTGGGCTGTTGCTGCCTGCGTTTTTGTGTTGGTACCGTTCGTGTTTCTGACTAGGCTGACCTAATGCTCAGCGCCGGTAGGATTCAGGGGCTTTTTGCTATTTTCGGCCCCGGTATTTTCATCCTGATCACCTCGTTAGTGAAGCGAAGCAGCGACCCTTGGCAACTGATCCCCGGGGCGTTGGCGAGTGTTCTTATTTTCTTGGGGGCTTTGCTGATTTCAACCCACTTACGATGGGCACAGCTTCTGCTCACGGGAGGGGTTTTAGGGGCTCTCGGCTCGTCGTACGAGTTTTTGATCGGATCCCCCCAGGGAAGCCTTCTCGCCTTGGTTTTAGCGGGTAGCGCTTTCCACCTGATTTGGAGCAGCTCAGGCGAAGATTTGAAGTCCCGTTACTATCGTACGCGGAAGCAAGTCGTCATGCGGTCCGCCTCCGCTGTGCGTGCCTCTTCGTTTTTGTCCTTGGGACTCTGGTTTTTCGTCGTCGTCGCCAAAATTGAAACCAGCACCCCTTCTTACGGAGCGGTTGCGATTTCATACCTGATCACCTTGGGATTTGCCCTTCAATGGATGCGGGGCGAGCGCCGGCGCCGGCGTTTGAATGGTCTGGTGGTCGCCGGCATCACCGGTGCATCGCTCGTTTGCGCAGCGCTGCTTTGGCCAAATATCCATTTGTCTCTTAGTGCGGTCGCGATCATACCGGCTGCTGCTTTGATCTTTGTCCGGGAGCGGAATGCCGAGGCGGCGAAAATGACTCCTACGATCGAAGCCTTCTTTTTTCATCCTGAGCGCGGTCTGGTACTGGCCTTTCTTGTCCTTTGTATTCTGGGTACGGTGGCCCTTTCGATTCCCGCCGTCTCCGCTTCGGGCAAAGCGATTCGTTTGGTCGACGCCGCTTTCACCGCTGTGAGCGCGGTTTGCGTAACGGGATTGATCGTCCTCGACACCCCGGTTGATTTTACGTTTCTCGGCCAGGGCTTTATCTTGGTGATGATTCAAGTCGGTGGTCTGGGGATTATGACCTTCTCAACCGCGACTTTGGTGATCCTTGGAAAGCGGCTGAGTCTTCGCCACGAAGGCACGGTCGCCGCGATGCTCGGAGGCGAGTACCGAAACAAAATGGTCGAAGCGCTTAAACGAATTCTGCTGGTGACCTTTGTGGTGGAGGGGGTCGGTGCCGTCGTGCTTTCTTCACTTTTCATTTCGCTCGGCGACCCGATTGGAAAAGGAATATGGCGAGGCGTATTTACTTCGATCTCGGCTTTCTGCAATGCCGGATTCGCTCTTCAAACCGATAGCCTGATTGGGTATCAAACCCATCCGGTTATTCTCCATACAATCGCCCTGCTCATCATTTTAGGCGGCCTTTCTCCTTTAGTGGTGCTTGCGATCCCACGTGTGGTTGCGCGCCGAGCAGTTGGGCTCCAGACGAAGATCGTCTTAGCGGTTTCGGGTGCGCTGCTTGTCAGTGGAACGCTCGTGATTGCGGCCATCGAATGGAGGAGCGCGCTGGGACATCTGGACGTTTGGGACAAATTTCATAATGCTTGGTTTCAATCGGCAACGACTCGGACCGCCGGATTTAACTCCATTGATTTCACCGCGCTCCAGTCGCCGACTCTTTTAGTGACGTTGTTTCTCATGTTTGTCGGCGGTAGCCCCGGTGGAACGGCGGGGGGCTTGAAGACGACTTCTTTTGCCGTTTTGGTTTTAGCCGTCGCAAGCGCGTTTCGAGGGGAGTCGCGGATTCATGCGTTCAATCGCGTGATTCCCCATGAGATCGTCTACAAAGCCGCCGCGTTACTTACCGCGGGAGGAGTCATCGGGATGACTCTGCTTTTGAGCGTTCTGCTAACCCAACCGATTGTATTTGAAATGGCGGTTTTCGAAGTGATTTCCGCCCTCGGTACCGTGGGACTGTCGACCGGGGGAACGGCAAAACTCGATGGAATCGGGAAGGGGCTGATCATGGTTTGCATGTTCGCCGGCCGGGTGGGTCCATTGAGCGTGTTTTTGTTCCTGGCAAATCACCGAAAAAGACGGAGATGGAAGCTTCCGGAAGAACAAGTAGGGCTTGGATGAAGCCGAGGGGAAAGAAATGAAAAAGCAGGTTATCGTCATTGGGCTTGGGCAGTTCGGCATGGCACTCACCCGGTCGCTTTCGGAGAGGGGAGCCGAAGTGATCGCCATCGACACCGAGGAAGACAAGATTCAGATCGCCTCTGGATTCGCGACCGAGGCACTCGTATTG
>CAZAKW010000172.1:0-6391 GCA_964485835.1 uncultured Bacteriovoracaceae bacterium | reverse complement strand
CATCCCGCCTCAAAGCTTATAGCGCAGATCGGAGAGGCGACGCAAAGGAACGATTTCCCCGGAGTAGAAAAGCTTGATCTTGTCGAGCACCACGAGGGGATTCGTAGACGCTTGAAAGAACTGCGAGCCCAAGCATCGCAGGCGAAACGGGTCGTTCAGGAAAGTGTAAAGCGTTCGCGGAAGGCTCGCCTGCCTAAGCGAGAGCTGAAGGGACATACGAATTGGGTCATCTCCGCGCAATTCAGTCTAGATGGGAAGCAGGTGGTGACGACATCCCACGACCAAACCGCGATCGTCTGGGATGTGGCGACGGGCGAGCAAAAGACGGTTCTCAAGGGGCATACGAGTCGGGTCGACTCCGCGAATTTTAGCCAGAATGGCAAGCGGGTGGTGACGGCATCGCTCGACAGTACCGCGATAATTTGGGACGCGGTTACGGGCGAGCGAAAGACGGTCCTAAAAGGGCATACAGCCAGGGTCGACTTCGCGAACTTTAGTCCGGATGAGAAGCTGATAGTGACGACGTCGTACGATAAGACTGCGATTGTCTGGGACGCGGTATCGGGGAAGCTAAAGACAATTCTCAAAGGGCATAAGGACTCTATCTACTCTGCGGATTTTAGCCCGGATGGAAAGTGGGTGGTGACGGCGTCGTACGATAAGACTGCGATTGTCTGGGACGCGGCCACGGGAAAGCAGAAGGTGGTTCTCAAAAAAATGCATAAGAATTGGATCGACTCTGCGCGCTTTAGTCCGGATGGGAAGCAGGTGGTGACCCGTTCACACGGTCACACCGCGATTCTTTGGGACCCTGCGACGGCAAAGCAGAGGATGGTTCTAGAAGGACATACAGGTTTAGTCACGTCCGCGAATTTTAGCCAAGACGGGAAGCAGGTGGTGACGACATCGCACGATCAGACTTCAATTGTTTGGAATGCGGCCACGGGAAAACAGATGGCGGTTCTTAGAGGACATACCGATACGGTCACCTCCGCAAAATTTAGTCCGGATGGGAAGTGGTTGGTGAGTACGTCGGGCGATATGACTTCAATTATTTGGGATCTAGAAATGATTCTTGCGGATGGACTTGAGTGACGCACCTTCCTGGGTAAGCTTCGATCCCTGGCAGAATCACTCTCTTCTTTCCCTGGCTTACCGGAAATTCGAACCTCGAAATTTATTAAGCGAGCGTCGCAATAATCTGATCCGAGAGTGCGAAGCCCTTGGGGGTCAGTCGAATTCGATTCGGAAGGGAAGGATGCTTTTCAAGCAGGCCTTCCCTTTCAAGTTCTTGAGCGCGTGATTGGCGGCGAGTGTTATCGAGCCAAGTCCGTTCGAACCCTTCCTCGAGCCGCAGCGCGAGCAACCACTTCTCCATCTCGCGCTGCTCGGCGGTAAGTGTTTCCGTCCACTCGATCACCGACTCGCCCTGCGCGAGGAGTTTTGCATATTTGTGGAGCGAGGAAAAATTCTTCCAACGTTCGCCTCGCTCGGCATCGTAAGAGTGGGCCGATGGGCCGAGCGCTAAGTACGATTTTCCCGTCCAGTACGCCAGGTTATGGCGGGCGCGGTGGCCGGGGCGCGCGAAATTGGAAATCTCGTAGTGTTCGAATCCCTGCGCGACCATCGTGCGGTCGATCGCAAGCAGGTGCTCAAGTTGCTCGTCCTCGTTCGGAAGATCTTTGAACATCCGGTGCGTTTTCGGAAGTGTCAGCAAGTAACACGAAAGGTGAGTAATCGGATAAGCGAGTAGTTCCTCCATCGCTTTTTCAACGTCGGCAACACTTTGTCCAGGAACCCCGCATAGCAAATCGACCGACACGTTCGTAAAGCCGGCGGCGAAAATCGCGTCTAGGGCTTGAAACGCGGCCTCGCGAGAATGGACGCGCCCAAGCATCGTTAAAAGATCCGGGCGCAGGGCTTGAACACCCATCGAGATCCGGTTCACTCCGAAACGTCGATACTCCTCAAGCCTAGCCTGGTCGACCGACGAAGGATTCGCCTCCATGGTCCATTCGGTCGCCGAGTCCACCCGCTTCTCAAGCTCAAGCGTCGCCAGCGCGCGTCGCATCGACTCGGGCGGAGTCATGCTCGGCGTCCCGCCACCAAAGAAAATCGATTCGAGCGGCCGCGCCCCCGCTCCCGAGGAGGGCCCTAATCGGTCCGCCATTCGGGTGGCTTCCCGAAACAAGGCCCCTTCAAACGTCGCCGGATCGGATTCGCCGGTGCGTTCCGCTCCAATCGAATAGAAGTCGCAATAATGGCACTTCGACTCGCAAAAGGGGAAGTGGACGTAGAGAGAGCGCATGCGTCGAGGGTTTAACCCGGAAAGTCGGCTAAGCAAAGCACGACCCCTCGATTTTTCCGAGGTTTGCCGTACACTCCTCTTCTATGTCGAAACTCCTCTCGCCCGAACTTCTGACCCTTTCCAACGGCATCCCCGTCGTCCTCCAATACAACGATAGCCCCGTGGCATCGATTTACTGGTGGAATCAAACGGGTAGCGCGGACGAAAAGCCCGTCGAAGCGGGATTCGCGCACTTCTTGGAGCATATGCATTTCAAGGACACCGACGCGAAAAACTCCGGTAATGCCTCTACCGGCGAGATCGCACGCGCCGTCGAAAGCCTAGGCGGCGATATCAACGCCTACACGTCGTTTGATCAAACCGTCTATCACGTGACTTGCGCCGCCCATCACTGGGAAAAGGTCTTAAAAGTCTTCGGCGCGATGGCCAAACCCCAGCGGTTTCTCAAGCAAGATTTCGAACGTGAACGCGAGGTGATTCTCGAGGAGCTAAAAAAGGGCGAAGATTCTCCTGGCCGGATGCTCTTCCAATCGCTTTTCACCGCGACTTACGGAAAACATCCCTACGGACGGCCCGTGATCGGTTACGCCAAGACCCTGAAAGCCGCGAAAGTCGCCAATCTAGAGGCGTTTTACCGCCGCCAGTACGTCTCCGGTAATATGGGGATTATTCTCGTTGGACCCTTTGATCCGAAACGAAAAAAGGGACTGATCAAGCTACTCGAATCCCAGTTCGGTCAGAAAGTGATTAAGAAAAAGGCTAAATTCGAGGCACCGCGCCCGAAGGAGCCGGCCGAACGTGCGCATGCAAAATTCGAGAAAATGCCGTTTGACGTGACCACGCCGACGCTCGCGTTTTCGTTTCGCGTGCCCGAACTCCAACACGAGGATATTCCGGCGCTTGATATGCTTGGCGGGATTCTCGGAATGGGGGAGATGTGCCGTCTTTACCAAGCGCTTTTCTACGGAAAGTCGCTCGTGACCGACGTCGGCGGGTCGCTTTACGTCCCCCGCGATCCGGGGATGATTTATTTCAACGCGGACGTCGATTCGGTCGATAAAATTCCGGCCGTATTTCAGGCGATCCTCGACGAGCTCAAACGGATCCAAACCGATCCCCCGACCGACGAGGAAATCGCCCGCGTCGTGACGAATACGGAAAGCGAGCGATATTACTCGCTCCAAAGCGCGGACGGGATCGCGTCGCGTTTGGGTTTTCTGCGGTTTCAAGTGAACGATCTTCAATACGACGACCACTATCTCGAACGCCTGCGCAAAATCGACGCCGATCAAATTCAAGCGATCGCGCGAAAGTACTTTGATCTCTCCCGACTTTCGCTGACGGTGATGGTGCCGGAGAAAGACAAAGACTTCGATCTCAAGCCCTTATTTGAGATCGCGAAAACGTCGCTCGAGAACTCTACGGCCGAGAAATCCAAGAAAAAATCGATCGCGCCCAAGCCGATCGCGCCGATGGATATCTTGCCCGAGCTGATTCGGCTCCCATCCGGAGTTCGCGTATTTTACCGAGAGCGCCCCGCTTCCCACGTCGCGAGCATCCAATCCGCGGTCCTCGGCGGACTACGCTTGGAAATGGCGGATCCGGTCCGGTCGCCGGAAATGGATTTAGGCGCAAGCAACCTTCTCTCGAATATCTGGGCGAAGGGGACTTTAAAGCGCAGTGCGAACGAAATCACAGCGATCGTGGAAGGGGCCGCCGCGAACCTTGACGGTTTTTCAGGTCGGAATACGATCGGGCTTGCCGCGAACGGCTTATCCCGTGATTGGAAAAAGCTGAGCTCCCTTTTCACCGAAGTTCTTCTGACTCCTTCGTTTCCGAAAGAGGAACTCGATCTCACCCGGAAGGTCGTCGAAGACTCGATTCGTTCGATTGAAGACCATTCTTCCGCGCTTTGCTCGAAACTTTTCCACGAAACATTGTTCCAAACCCACCCCTACGGAAAATACTCGGCCGGGACGTTGGAAAGCATCGCCTCGATCGATTCCGATCGGTTGCGCGCGTTCCACCGCAAATGGTTGCGACCCGAGCGCCTGGTCGTATCGGTAGTCGGAAACGTTCGCCGTCGGGATTTGGATCGGTGGCTTGCGGAACTCGAAGCGCAAATCTCGGAGTTCAGCGGCGGGAAAGCCGGCGCCGGGCTTGAGAGCATCGGCGACGAACCCGCGTTGACGGCCCCTCGTTGGGTCGATCGCAGCCTCGGCCGCGAACAAGTCCATATTATCCGGGGGGGGCTCGGACTTCGTTTCGGCGATAGCGAGCGCTACGCGATGCGGATTTTACAGAACGTTTTAGGCGGCCAAAGCGGAAGGCTCTTTATCGAGCTTCGCGAGAAACGGAGCATGGCCTATACGGTTTCTCCGATTGCGATGGAAGGAATCGAGCGCGGGTACGTCGGTACTTATATCGGCTGCTCGCCTTCCAAGAAAGACGAAGCGATCGCGGGGATGGGACAGGTTCTCGAAGAACTCGCGGCGAAGGGACCGACCGAAGCCGAGATGCGTCGGGCGAAGGAATACTACCTCGGCCGTCGAGCGATGGATCTTCAAGGCGATAGTTCGCTTGCCGGTTACTACGCCTTGGAAAGCGTATATAATCTTCCGATTCGCACGGAGACGGATATCATCGAACGAATCAATAGCGTTTCGGCGAAACAAGTTCGCGAAGCTTGCCGCAAATACTTCGTTGAAAATCCGATGGTGACTTCGGTCGTCGGCTGATCGACTAAGCGAGGATGGAGGGGGCGATGGAGATCCTGAATTCTTTTACTCTTACCTTCACCGCTCTTTTCGTCGCCTTGGATATCATCGGCACCGTGCCGATCTATCTTTCGCTCACGCAGGGGATGGCCCCGCCCGAGAGAAAGACGATCGTAAATAAATCGATGGGCGTAGCACTTGCGGTCGCCGTTGGATTTATGATCGTCGGACGCGCAGTCTTCACCCATCTCGGAATCAGTTTGAACGATTTCCGCATCGCGGGCGGGCTGGTTTTACTCCTGATCTCGCTGGCCGATCTTCTCGGGGGGCCGGAAGCCGTCCAGAAATCGTCTGGCTCTACCGGCATCGTTCCGCTCGCGGTACCGCTGATCTCCGGTCCAGCGGTGTTGACGACGCTTCTTCTTCAAGCCGGGTCGGTGGGATACGGGATCACCGGCGCGGCTTTGCTCCTGAACTACTTATTGGCGTGGCTGACGCTTCGGCACTGCGACCGGATCACCCGTTTAATCGGAAAAGACGGAACCGTCGTGATCTCCAAGATCGCGGCGCTTCTCCTGGCCGCGATCGCGGTGGCGATGATCCGCGCCGGCATTTTCGAGAGCTTGGGCGAGTTTTTACAAACGCTTAATAAATAAAGCTCAAGGTCTATTTCCCCAATGGCTCTCCGGCCGTGGGTTACTCGGCCGATTCAGCTTCGTCGTGTGAATGTTCGCCGTCGTCGAACACGCAGATGTACTGGATCTTCGCGACCCGGACCGCCTTATGGTATTCCTCTTCCGTCTCGGGTTGGATCACCGCTTCGAAGCGCTCCCGTAACGGTTCCAGAAAGGCGGCGTTGAAAAGGTCGCCGTTCACTTCGAACGCTTTCTTCGTTGCCATCTCGAGACTCGGGTATTGCAACGTCGGGACGTGTTCCTTGAGATTCTTTAAAAGGGTCTCCAGCGTTTTTCGCGGGTCTTTGGTCGATGCGCGTTTGAGGGATTGAAGCGCCTCTTCGAACGCGATTTTCGCGGATAGGCGTTTGCGAAGATGATCGCGATACTGCTCGATCGGTAGTGGGAGTCCCTTGACCTGCGCCGTTTTGCTTCTGATTTCCTTCATCTGAGAGACGCTCGCGGCCGGCGGAATTTTTTCCGGGCTGATGGCGTGGATCGCCGTGAGTTGGGCTTTCGAGAACGGGCCTTCCATCGTGCAGGGTTGGCCGAAGAGGTTCACGCGAATTTCTTGATTTTTCGAGTCCGCGGCAAAAGAGAGCGTGGGTCTTGTCAGACCTACCCAAGCCGCCGACCCGGCGAAGATCGTCGGAATGATGACGGTAAAAACCGAAGGATTTCGTAGCCTCACG
>CAZAKW010000171.1:2047-6415 GCA_964485835.1 uncultured Bacteriovoracaceae bacterium | reverse complement strand
CTTTCTTGGTTTGGAGACATCGGTTCGATCGAAGTCGGCAAGAAGGCCGATTTGATTGCGGTCGACCTCAACCAACCTGATAACGCGGTGCCGCACGCTATTCGAGGCCGAAAAACCGGGGTTTTGGACCCAGAGGCCCTGGCCTCTTCCCTCGTTTATTCCACCGGAAGGCAGCATCTTCGCCAGACCTGGGTCGACGGAAAACTTCTCTTCTCCGGCGGAAAAGTCCGTGGTATCCCCACCGGACAGCTCGTCGAAGAAATCCGACAGGCCCAGGCGAAGATCTACCGAGCGCTTTCGAAATAATTCGAAACCCTCGATGATGCACTCCTGGCCTTTGTCGTTTTGGGCGGGCCTAGTCTAGGTAGTGCGGGTAGCGATTGAGTTACGGCAGCTAGGCTTTAGGACTAACGACTCCGGAATTCCCCGGAATGTGAGTGAGAGGTATCCCATGTACGCAGTGATCGAAACCGGCGGCAAACAGTATAAAGTTCAGCCCGGCGAAGTCGTCCAAGTTGAAAAACTTGAAGGCGAAATCGGCGCGGCCACCCAGTTCTCTAACGTTCTTCTCGTGGCCAAAGCCGGCACCGATTCGTCGACCATCTGGCTCGGCAAGCCGACCTTAAGCGGCGCCGTTGTCGATGCTGAAATCGTCGGCCAAGGCCGTGGCGATAAGATCACGATTGTGAAGATGAAGCGCCGGAAGCAATACCGCCGCACCCAGGGCCATCGCCAAGATTTGACCCAACTCTTGATCCTCGGCGTTTCGAACGGTTCGGGCGAAAAGCTTGAACTCTCAGCTACCGAGAAAAAAGAAGGCCTCGCGAAGTTCACGTCGCACCTGAAACCAAAAGGTCCAGCGTTCTCGCCGAAGCGTCTTGGCTCCCGTAAGAAACTCGGTGCGAAAATCGTCGCTGAGAACAAAGCCGGTACCTCGTCCAAGCCTGCCGCTAAAACGGCTGCGAAGACGACCGCGAAATCTGCCGCTAAGAAAACCCCAGCGAAAGCTTAACCCGAACTTAAAAGAACACGCGTGAGAACCCCGAGGTTCCGCGCTTCCAGGAGATCACTCGATGGCACACAAAAAAGCCGGTGGTAGTACCCGCAACGGTCGGGATTCGAATCCAAAAATGCTGGGCGTGAAACGCTACGGCGGACAAGTCGTGAAAGCGGGCGAGATCATCGTTCGCCAACGCGGCACCAAGTTCCACCCAGGCCGCAACTGCGGACTCGGCCGGGACTTCACCCTCTTCGCTCTCTGCCCAGGCGTGGTGACGTTCGAACGTTACGACAAAACCCGCCAGCAAGTTTCGATTTATCCTGCCACCTGATTTGCCCTAGCACCTATTCGGTGCGCGGCTACTGAAACAGAAACGGCCCGTTACGGAAATCCGTATCGGGCCGTTTCCTTTTTTCGGAATCACGCTCACTCAAACAGAATGATTTAAAACCCGCCCAAACTAATCGCATTGGCAGACGAGTTCATCGTCCCGCCATACAGCCAAACTTCACCGTTCGCGTCCACGACGGTCGGAGACTTCGCGCCCGGAGGCGCGCCGTTGAAGAATTCCGCGGCACCCCAAGTCCCCGCCCCCGAATCAAATACACCGCCATAACGGTGAAATTCGGTTGGGGAAGGAATCATCCCGCCTACGACCAAAAACTTTCCGGCGGACCAGACGCCGGCCGAGTAACCTCGCAGGCGAGGCGCGCCGACCTTCGGGAGAACCACCCAGGAATCCGTGGACGGGATGTACTTCGCGCCGTCCCCCAACGGGGGCCCCGTTCCGATTCCGCCAAAAATATAAAGTGACGTCCCGGACCACGCATAAGCGAAGTGTGCACGTCCGACAAAGCCCCCCGGCGGCGGAGCTAACGGCGTCCATGTCTGCGTGGAGGGATTAAATCTCGCTCCGTTATTTAAAGGGTTCCCCCCCGAATCCAATCCACCCCAGACGATCATCTCGGTGCCCGTCCACACCGCCGCATGGTTAGAGCGGGCAGTGGGCGCGCCACCCGTAGGGACCGTTGTCCATGTATCCGTGCCGGGCGAATAAGCCGCTCCCGTATTGACGGCCGCACCGTTTTTTCCACCCCAAACAATCATCTCGGTGCCAGTCCAAACCGCCGAGTGCGCGTACCGTGCGCTTGGCGCACTGACCGAGGAAATCGCCGTCCAGAAATCGCCTGCCGGCGTGTATCGTCCGCCGTTCCCTAGGGGCGTGGGGTCTTCCATTCCACCCCAAACCACCATCTCGCTTCCGGTCCACACCGCCGTATGCGAACGACGAGCGACGGGCACTCCGGTGGTCGAAGTCGCCGACCATGCCGTGCCCGAGAAGCGACCTCCGGTGTTTTTCTCTAATCCACCCTCCGTACCGCCCCAAGCAATCATCTCGCTTCCGGTCCATACGCTGGTGTGGTCTGCGCGAGCGCCGATATTCGAAGTGGAACCGACAGCCCCCGCGAGAGGAAATCCGTTCACGACGATATTGCGAGTGGCCGGCGAAAGCACCGCACCCCCATCCGTCGCGTCGATTGGTGCCGAACCCGTCATAATAGCGCGATAATAAACCGTTGTCGCCGCCTGAGCCGACGGAATCGTCGCGGCCGTAATCGCCGTAAATTTACAGTCCGGATCTGAATAAAAGTTGGTCATCCCCGATCCCGCAAGGACAAGCGAAATCGCGGCAGGGGTTGGAGAAACGCGCCCGTTCACATCCAACGCTCGAATCGCCAAAGGTCCGTAGCACGCATCGATATTCACGTTCGCCGGAGCGTCGGGACCGATCGGTCCGAATACGAGCTGGGTAGGGCTTCCCACTTTATAGAAAGTCACCATCGAGCTGGTCGTCGTATTTCCGGCTAAATCGGCGTGGGACACCTCGACGGTGAGCGCCCCCGGTGTACTCACCGAGAGATCGAGAGCCACGCTCCAGGCGCCACCGATACAGGACACCGTTCCGTTAAAACTTCCCGAGTAACTGACGTTTTGGGAGTTTTCCGAACAGGCGCCGTTCATAGAAAAAGCCACGAGATTCGGGTAAGCGACTTCCGCGCCGATGGTCGGATTCACCAACGAGACGCTCGGGACCACCGTATCTTTTATAAAAGATCGGTTCGCTAGCGGCGAAACGTTTCCAGCCGCATCGATTTGCTGGGCGGAAACGAGAGCGGCGCCTTGAGCGGCCGCCGAAAAATCAAGATTGGTCGTCCACACGCTCGACGTGCAGACGACGCTGGCCGATACGGACCCCGAAAGAACAACGCTCGCCCCGTTTTCCGTACACGTTCCACTTACCGGAAAAGCACTCACGTTCGATGCGTTCACGTAGGCACCCGCGGCGGGAGTCGTAAATCCGACAAACGGAACGACCGTGTCCTTAATAAAAAATCGACTGGCACTTGCGGCCACATTCCCGGCGGCATCGGAATGGTCAACTTGAATGTTCACGACCCCGTCGGCGGCGGCGGAGAAATCCAAGGCCGCACTCCAAACTCCGCCCGTGCAAGCCACCGTCGTCGACACGTCTCCGGAAATCATAATCGGTTGCCCGCTGTCACTGCAAACGCCGCTGACGGCGTACGCGGCGATTTGCGCAACGTTGACCGTGGAACCCGCGGAGGGAAGGGAAATAAGAGTCGTGGGCGCTACCGTATCTTTGATGATTGAGTGAGATACCGAGGGCGATGGATTCGCATTCGCGTCGGTTCCGTCGATCGCGAGCACGACCGCTCCCTCCGCAGCACCGCTAAAATCAATATCGGCGACCGTCCAAACTCCAGAGGTACACGGCGCCGACGAAGCGGTGATCCCAGCGCCCGAGACCTCAACACTTCCTCCCTCTAAGCTCGCGCAAGTTCCGGAGATGGATACGCTCGAAACATTCGCCGCGTTTACGAAACTGTTCGCGGCGGGAGAAACCACCGCAATGGGAGGGACAGAAGCCGGGGCGGACGTCGAACCGCAATCGACCCGCCGGCTCTCACTTGCGGAATAAGTCAGAGGAATAGAAATAGTGGTGTCGCCAAAAAGATCCACGACCTGGCGACCGATCTCGTAGGCTCCAGGACTACCGGGGGCGTCCCCGGTGAGAAACCGGGCGCCACAGTGGTCGGCGTTCGTAATCCCCACGAGCTGAATAACGCGAGCCGGGCCCGAGGGAACCTGGAGGTCGATTGCGATTTCTCCCGAACCCGCGGCGAAGACAAAACCCGAGGACGTGACGCCCCGGTAAGCGCAAGAATTCGTCCCTGCGATCAGTGCGGAAAGGTCCCCATTTTTGGGGTCGGGAGTGGAAGAAGTATTCGCGATTCCGGCGCCCACGACGTTCACTCCGTAACATTTAAAGTCTGCGCTATTCCAAG
>CAZAKW010000171.1:0-2037 GCA_964485835.1 uncultured Bacteriovoracaceae bacterium | reverse complement strand
CCGACCGGAGGCCGACACGAGACCTACCGCCTGGGGATTCGGTAAAACGAGTGAAATGCGGGAACCTTCGGAGCTTGGTTTCAAGCTGCATCCGAATAGGAAGGTTCCAGTGAGCAGAGCCGGCAAAGCCCGGTTCAAAGCTCCGTGAGATAGGTCGCCGATCGACCAACGTACAACGGGGAGCATAACTAATACTGTATCGGATTAGTCCGCCTTAATGGAAGTCTCTTAACGGTTAGGAAATTCGGGCGGGTCGGTCGATACACATCTACAATTATTGAATAAAATAAAAAACCCAGCGGACCTTCGTAGCGGCCGGCGCATCATTGCAGACGCGTTCTTTAAAATCTGAATTAGACCCCGCGATTTGCCCTCACTTTTACTCCTTCCAGTAAAGATCTACGGACTATCCCCGGGTTCCAGATTGTTTCGACCTTAAATTGCCGCTATAGATCATGGCACTCGACGGATACCCCGTATCATTCCCACCTCCCCGCAATGGAGCTCTTCGTGAAAACTGTGATTTTTTCCTCTCTTGTCTTGAGCGTGTTTTCCGCAAACATAGCGACGGCCTACGAGCCTCGACTCGAGGGATGCCACAGCATTGGCCATGGCGACGGCCAACCCAAAGCCAGTTCCGCGCCCGCCGAAGCCAGCGCCCGTCCCGAATGCGCTCCCTATGAGATACACCTCGCCGCGGTGGATGGCCGAATCCAGCGAGGCGAACCTCTTTCGCTAGAGGACCTGCGCTTCCTTTACGAAATCAACGAGAGTTACGGGAGCGTAAGGTGCGTGAAATCGAACCGCTTCTACGAAATTCTGGAGCTTCGAAATGCTCGGGAGGATTTAGCGGTGATTTTCGGATGCTCTCCCGAGCAAATCAGCCTAAGCGCGGACGAAGCACTCAAAGGTGGAATTTTATATCATCACGGAAACCTCAACCTCGACAAAATCGCAGACGGTGCAGTGGATCTCGCTCTCCCGAAAATCGTCTCGGGAACTCTCCGCCTAAACGGGCTGACCCGCGCGCCAGGATTGAAACTCCCTACTTCCGTCGGCGGTTCATTGGAATTGAAAGACCTCATCAGCGCCGAAGGGGTGACATTTTCTGAAACGGTCGGGGACAGCCTTCGTCTCGACGCCCTCGTTTCGGCTAAAGGCCTCCATCTCCCAAAGCAGGTAGGAAACCATCTCGATTTGGGAAGTCTCAAAAACGCGGACGGGCTTGAACTTTCGGATCTGAGGAATGCATCGATCGCCTTAGACGGGCTGACTCGCGCGACCGGTCTGAAACTTCCAATTTCGATGAACGGGTCGCTTTTTTTACGGGGTCTCACCGACGCTACGGATTTAGTGCTTCCCGAAATACTGGGCGGAGATCTCAGACTCGATCACCTCACCAGCGCGACCCATCTCGAACTCCCGAAGACGGTGGGTGGAGATCTCAGCCTGCAAAGTCTCACTAGCCCCGAGGATTTAGTCCTGCCCAACCTGGTCGGGGGAAGACTCGACTTAACGGGACTTAAGACTGCAATGGGCCTTAAGCTTCCGAATCAGACCGGAAAAGGAATCGCTCTCAGCGGACTTAAGAGTGCCGAAGGACTGGAGCTTCCGTTGGATTTCCGAAGTTCACTTGATTTACGCGGTCTTGAAACCGCGACCGGACTTGAACTTCCCGAGGTTTTTGCCGGTGACTTAATGTTGCTGGGCTTGAAGAATCCGGACGGCCTCGTCCTGCCAAGGTTCGTAGGCGGCAGCCTCTATCTAGGGGTCACCAGCGCGCAAGGACTCAAACTCCCCGAATCCGTCGGCGGATCTTTACAGATGATCTATCTTACGAGCGCCCCAGGCTTGAAACTTCCCTCCTCGGTTGGGGGTTCCCTCGACTTACCGGGACTGCTTAGTGCAAAGGACGTCGAGATGCCTTCCTCCGTGAATCGAATCGACCTTGGAGGACTCAAAAGTGCGCTGGGACTCAAGCTCCCCGGCTCCTTTGAGCGAGTTTCAGTTTCCGCCTCCATCGAAGATCTGGAATCC
>CAZAKW010000170.1:0-6415 GCA_964485835.1 uncultured Bacteriovoracaceae bacterium | reverse complement strand
AGGTCCGCTTTGGTAGCTGGAGATAACGGAGCTAGGGCCAGGATTCGGGCCGGAAAAAAGCTTCTCAATCCCGCGAGCAATCGGAAGTAACGTATCGATATCCACGATTGCCGTCCCCACGATTCCTCCTTCCATTGTCCCGGCCACGACGATGGGGGTACGGCCCAGCCCGCCGTCAGAGTACAGCGAGTCCAAGGGGGAGTTCGGATCGACCTCTTCAAGCCCTGGAAGTTCTGAATTCGTGGTTACGAATGCGACCGATGCTCCTCCGCCAAAGCCAAAGGCGCCGACTTCGGGACCAAAACCAAGAATGCGCCGTCCGTTCGTCCAGGTACAATCCGAAACGCTCACGCCGAGGCGGCCTCCGACGAGAACGCCGGCGCTTGCATTCAAGGTGTAAGAACGGCACGCAGCGACGCGAGGCCAGACTAGTGCTTCCATTACTGAGTAAAACCGATTCCGGGTTTCCTGCGCGCGGGATGCCGCGTAGGCCGATGCTTCTTTCGGGGAAGTTTTCACGGTGGGAAGAATACTTGAAGTCGACTCGCACTGTTCGATGACCGATTCGAGGCCGGCGGTATCAAGCGACGACCTTGCTTGGGCTCTGGCAAGTTTGAGTTTTTCAAGCACCTCGACTCCGTAATCCGAAGCGTACTTTCCGCCGCGGTCTTTCTTTACTAGCTTCAGCAAACACGTCATCACCGGGGAGGATGCCCGATCAAGTCGTCTCTCGAATTCGGCTTGCTCAGCGGCGATTCGTTTTGCGTTCTTTTCAGTTTCAAGTCTAGCCGCTGCGGTTTCTTCATCGACTTGGATTTTTGCGTCGACCGCCTCCCGGATCTCAAGCGCCGCTGGGACGCCGACTTCCTCTAGAATAACGGTGCGGCCGGCGAGGATCTTCGCGCCCAGGTCGGCCGTGATCCGCATGCTTAAGCCATAGTCGACGCGTTCTGCTTCGCTCATCTCGCCCGCGCCCAAGTACTCATGAACAACAAGGCGGAGTTGGGTGAGGGGGCGATCCGAATCTTTTCTCCAAGCTCGACGGTTGATCTCGACGAGGGGTTCGCCGTTTACCACGAGGTTCCTCGCGGTTTTGATCTTGCCGTGGCGATCACGGATCGTTTTTTTGACGACCTCGACTTCCGTGTCCCTTAAGGTTTCCTCAAACTGAACGGGATCGATTTCTGGAAAGATGACTCGGCCATCTTCGCTTCGGAGAAAAGTCGCGAACTTCAGTCCGATCGTCTTGAAGTCGAGTTCGATGGTGCTTCCACCATTACCCGCGTGGCCGCCTCCACCCATTGCGGCGTATGAGCAGGGGACTGAACTGATCAGAAAGCAGAGGAAGATTCGAAAGGGAAGCGCTAGATGGGAATGACTCATAATTGCCTCTTGGGGTTGGTGGATTCTACTTCGGGGCGGGTGACCTGAAAAAGCTGGGAGGCGAGTGCAACGACACGATTCGCACGCGTCGACGCGCCGAAATCGCGCATGAGTTCGATGTGGAGCGCGTGGATCCGGCGCTTGATTTCGGGTAGATCACGCGAATCCACGGCGATGACGGACGTGTTTAAGTAGCGTTCGTCGATCGACTGCTCCGCGATGGCAAGCGCCGCCTTGTCGATCATCTGGCGATGGTATTTGCGAAGCGCCATGCTTGGCACACCCTCGGTCGTAAATACCGCGTCTTCAACGGGGTGGTGACGTTTTCCGTTCCATTGGATGAGCTCGAGCTTCTTGAGCCGCGAGATCGCGTCCTTAATCTGATCGAGGGTGACGCCAATCCGAGTCGCCATCCACTGGGCGTCCTCCTGGTAATCCCGAAGTTTCATCATTTCGAGAAGGGTCAAATGGGGCCAGTCGGAGATGAGACGAAAAGTCTCTGCACGGAGGTCGCGCGCACGGCCTTGTTCTGAAAACTCGCGCAAGGTGGCTCGCGCGCGTGATCTTGCCTTGGAACTTCGCGCGTGCGTCGCCTCGACGCCGGTTAGAAAAAGATCGGCCTCTTCGTCTTGAAGTCCGAGCACCCGCACCGCGCGGAGGGCGGCCTCGTGGGATAGACCGCGTTTTCCACGCAAAACGAGACTCAGCATACTCGGCGTGAGCTGGAGCTGTCGTGCAAACGCTCGCATCGAATAAAGCGGATTCGCGAGTTGGCGTTCTCGGAAGGCAGCGCGGAGGGTCTCACGATAGGATGACGGTTTCAGCATCGAACGAGGAACTACGTGAGAGGGAGGGAAAGGGCAAGAACTCGGTCGACACCCCGTTGACTGAGTGTTGACCCCATAAATTTGTCTCTATTTACCGACCGTTAGGGCGCGGGTCCCCCGCGTTTACCGAGCCCGCTCGCGAAAGGCGAATTGCATTGCACCGCGGCATCCCTTGAGGTACTGAGTCGCAAATGGCTGTTTCGCCCTCTTTGATTAGCCTTCTCCAGGAGAAACGTTATGACGTCCGCACTTTTGAAGACCGCGCTCGCTGCGGTCACCCTTAGTTTGATTTCCGGTTGCTACGCCACTTCCAATCCGATCTGCGGTTTCGAGTCCGCCACGGCCTTCGATGCGCTCCCCAAGATGGGCATCGAGGCGGTCCCCTACGAAATCATCGACGGAGAGGGCGGGAAAACCGACGTCGTCGTATCGCGCCAGTCCGAAGGCCGATACGAAATTCAAGCGGCCAATGGCGAGATGACTCCCGTCGTTTCGTGCATGAGCGAGGGCCAGGCCATCGTACAAATGGGAACTGACAGCGGCGCTTGGCAGGTTTTCCTTCTTGAATCTTCTCAATCGGATTCGAAGCAGTCCGCTCTGAGTCTCGCCGTATTTAAGAAATCGGTTTCGGCGGCGGATAAGCAACGCCTCGGAATCGAATCTTCGAACGACTTCCTCATCGTGAACTCAGACGAAGATTTAAATCGTCTCGCCGTTACTTCCTTTGAAGCGCTAAAAAGTGAAGGCGAGAGTAAGGCCATGGTCCTTACCCTTCGTAAAAAATAGTTCGCTCGATCAAACGTTTAGCGGCGGGGCTCGGCTCTATTAGAGCGAGTCCCGTTTGCTTTGGCGCTTACGCGGTCGTGCCGCGAAGAGCGCGAAAAGTTCCACAAGGCGAAGCCACGCGTCCGCACGCCGGCGTTCGAAGAATCGCAAGCGCACGTCCGCCGGGGTTTTTTCGCCGGCCAGAAGCCGTTCGTGAAGGCGGGCTCCGAGGTAGTGGCCTAAAAACCGCGAGGTCGTGAACAAAAGTTCCGGCGGCATTTTGATCGCGAGTTTTTCCAAAGCGCCCCGGTCCAAGCGTTTTTTTCCCGTAAGCATCAAGAAGAAGCGCCGGGCCGCCGCCTCGTGCGGAAATAATGCCTGTTTGGAGTTTCGGCGAAGTTCCCGGAGGCGCGCCTCGTGATCCACTGGAAAATCGCATTTCCGCCGAGGATTGATTAGGAGCGAGCCCAAAAAACCGAAGGCATGGTCAAGCGTTGAGGAAGCAAAGTCGTCGAGCGCGACGGACTTCGCGCCGCTAAAGGGACGTTTACGAGGATTGTCGTGGTGGAGGAGGTGGACGGAGGCGACTTCGGCCGCCGCGTTCTCCGAAAACGACGCGACGTAAACTAGGACCGAACTCTCGTCCTCGCGAAGGTAAAAGCGTTCTTGGGATTGGAGCAATCGGCGCCACCACCGTGGCCCGCCTTGCAGATCTTCCCAACGCGCGAGGTGGAGGGTGCCGTAGGCGGCGTCGGGAATCTGGAAAAATCGGGAAACGGCGTTTCCGTAAATCCGCATCCACTGCAAGAATTCCTCTTCCGTGTCTTCCTCGTCCTCGTCGACGAATCGCGCGATGTCGCCGCGGATCCAGTTGACGAGCGACTGGAGCTTGGTCCAGGGCGTTCCCGAAAAAATACAAAGGTGGTCCCCGTCCAGGGCGACTAGGCTTGCTTGCTGTTCGAGTCCGCGCGCCGCGAGTTTCCAAAAAAGTTCGTCGCGGTTTTGATGCAACACGAGGAGGGACGGCGGAGAGAGTCCGTTTCGTCGGGCGATCTCGCGGATCGAGGCGGGGAGGTGGGACGGACTTAGGTGGTATTCGCCGTAAACAACGATCATCTTGCGCGCTCGGGGCCGCAGCATTTCGTCGACGACGAGCCCCGCCGCCCACTCGTCGCGGGCGCCGAGATCTCCAGCCCTTCTCGCTTCGGGAAGCGCAGCGAGCGGAGGCAGGACTTCGCGCGGCCGATTGAGTGCCACGATCTCCATCCCGTTATCTCGCGCGAAGTGGAAAAGGCCGCGGTAGTGCGCCCACGGAAACCCCCACGCCACGTCGTATTTTACAGCTTTTAAGAAGGCGTCCTCCGCGATCTGGCCACGAAGCCACTGGTCGAGATACGGCTGGTGCTGCGAAGAAATGCATTCCATTCCCAGCACCATCTCGCGCGGAGGAATTTTCGTCGCGAGTTCGCGCAGGAGCCGGAGGACGGCGCGCTGGGATTGGCCGTAGGTGTGGTAATCGCCGATCAAAAGGACGTCCGCGTCGCGCGCGCGCGATACGAGCTTAGCGAGCGGAACGGGACGAACCGTTTTTTCTAGCCGCTCCAGTTCGCGTTGGTAAGTGCGTTCGTAGTTTCGGATCGCTACTGGCGTGCGTCCGAGGAGACTCTGCGCTTCTTTTCGCAGGGACAGGTAAATCGAGCGCTGGAGGGTCTGGAGCTCGCGTCTCGCGCTGGCTCCGCTTTTGGTTTGCGGGGAAGGCGCGCGACGCTTCTTCAAGCTCGGCTCTCCCTCCAAGCGAAGGCCGTCCGGTCGCCGAACAAAAAGGGTTCGACCGTGACCGCGGGGCGTAGGGCGCTGACGAATCCGCGCATCCACGACGATTCCAAATCCAAGACGGGATGGCTTGTGAAGAAAAGCAGTTCGCTTTCCGTTTGGCGGATGATCACGAGTTGGTCGCGATAGAGCGTATAAAACGGAGTCTCGCGATATGCCGCGAAGACGGGACCCAAAGAAGGAAAACGCGCTTCGCTTCGGTCTTTCCACTGCGTGCTGGAGTAGCGGAGTGCCTCTTCTTCCGCCAGCCGGAGGGCGCGCCCCAGTAGCGGCGATTTTTTCTCGCGAAGTCCTTGAAAGATCCCTTCCCAATCCGAGAGCAGTCGGCGAAGGCCAAGTTTCAACGTCGCTACCATTTCGTCGCCGGTTTCCTCATACAGAAAATCGTCGAGCGCGAACGAGCGGTTCGCGAGCTTCGCTTCGAATTCGTGCACAGGTACCCACGGAAGTTCGGGAACGGAATCCTTCCATCGGTTCAAGAGCGCGTACAGTTCGGCCAACCTCGAAAACTCGAGGCGTTCCAAATCCGAAGCATGCCGATCGTACCAGGCCATTCTCGAAGTGTAGCGGAACTAGGCGGGGAGTCAAAGGTGCCAAACGGACTCGGCCACACCGAGGACTAAAGCGGCAAGCCGGCGGAGAGCCACGTCGCGACCAGGCGGTATTTCCGTGTCAAATCCCGGTAAGACAGAAGTATATCCGAAGCGGCGGTTTCCGCGAGTTCCAGGGTCCGCGGCAGGCGCACGGCTTGGATCAGTTCTCCCCAAGTCGGATGGGTATAAATTTTCGATTGGTCCCAGGCCATGTCGGCGAGCATCCGATGGTCGAAAGCGACTTTGGCCATCGCTCCGGATTCGGTCATCAGCAAAATTCCGTTTTGAGGCGCCTTCAGCCGATCGATCTTCGTGATCGGGCTATTGACCGGTACGTTTCCGATGATGCGAACAAGGGGGTGGTGGGTCAACGGCACGGAATCTTGCGACCGCCAGAGGCCGAGCAGTTTCGTCCAGTCGATTTTCTCTTGGCCCTCGCGGTCCAGTCCGAGAAACGGCCGGACTTGGGCGATGCCCCATTCGATTTCCCGCATCGCGTGGCTCATCACGAGGTAACGAAGTTCCGGCGCAAGTCCGTCCATCGTCGTCAGCGACTCGGGGGCTTTCGCGATCTTGGCGGCGAAGGAGCGAAGCTCCGGATTGCCCGCCTCGCGCACGATCGCGTCGGAAAGGCGAACCGGAATCGGAAGCATCTTCAAGAGAGACTCCGATAAAACCCATCGATCCGCTTTGCGTTCGGCGTGGTGCTCGAGCCACTGCGCGATCCCGTCGCTCTCCAGGTACGCCCGCATCGGCTCGATCCAATTCTCGTCGCGAAGCAAGATCGCGAAACCCGTGTGCTCTACTCCAGCCGTCAGTGCTCGAAACGGCCGCGCGCAGAGACGGCGGGCTTCTGACTTGCCGTCCGTGGTCTCGCGGTGGGGCTCGACGAAAAGGGCCGGTTGGGTGCGATCAAGCGAGTTCTTTTGTTCGCTCGAAGCCTTGTAAATCGAGCGGATGGTCGCAAGCGTCGCGAGCGGAACGGTGTCGCGGGTGACCGGGTCGTTGTCGTAG
>CAZAKW010000169.1:0-6433 GCA_964485835.1 uncultured Bacteriovoracaceae bacterium | reverse complement strand
CCATCCCAGAAGCACACCTTTGTTTATTCGAATCTGTATCAGCTTTACCAAAAGGGTAAAGTCGCCGCGAAAGCTGCCGACGTGCCCGCCCCCGTCTCCGCTAAGCCTGCTCCCCTGGCCGACGCCTCGGCCGGAATCGTCGCTGGAAAAGTAATCAAAGCCGAAGACATGCATTCGGCCGTCCACGGCCACGCGCCAATTGGCCTGCGAGTCACCCGCCACGAGCCGCCAAGCCTCCTGGGCAAGCGCTTGGGCCTCAATACGGGTGGCCGTACCGCCCAGGCCCGCAACCTCGTGGATCCTTCACGCCGCGAAGCAATCGACGGGCTCAAGTCGAATCTTCGCCAGCTCCAGAATCTGCACGAGCGTCTTCGTTTCATGCTGAAAGAAATCGAAGAACTCACTCAAGAGTAAGACGAGCAGGGGACACCCCTTTCGCGGAGCCCCGGTTTCGTAAAACCCTTTAAGCCGGCGAGGACCCGGTCTTCCGTTTGGAAGGCGGGGTATTCGCGTTTTTTTCGGCCCCCGGGACGTCAATGGTCGCGTTCGTTCGGTCGTTCAGGTCGGCGAGGGTTTGCTCGGTGGGAAGGTTCTTCGGAAATTTTGGTCGCTCCAACGCCGCTCGCATCGGGGTTGGTTTTTTCAAAGGCGCTTCGTAGGTCGCTCGCTTAGGAATGCGCACGACCAGCGTCTCGCCGTCCCACTCGCGGGTCATATTCTTCGGATTCACGGGCCATCCCAGGGGAAACGATTCGGAAAAGCTCTGATAGGAGTTCGTCCGCGAAACGCGGCCCGGGCCGACTTCGACAGACTCTTCGCTGCGGCGTTTTCCCGAGACGACCAGCTCGTTTCCGCGAATCGTGACGTTGATCCGTTCACGCTCGTGCTCTGGTACTTTCGCCGTGAAAACGAATTGGTCCTCGTTTTCACGAAGCTCGCCACCTAAATCCACCATCTGGTAAAAGGGGTCGGATTTCTGGGTCGCGTAGGCGTCCAATTTAACGGCCGTCTCGCGCTTGAGTTGGTCGATCTCTCGCGCGGCTCGCCAGTTTAAGTCCTGGTTGGCGTCACGATTCTGTTTGATCGCGCCTTCGTAGACCTCTTGGTAGTGCTCAGCCGATCGGCCGATCGCCGTCCGCGTTTTCTCTTCCATCGCCTCGCGGTTTTCCTGGGTGGATTTCGTGAGCGTGGCGGTGGTGTGATCGCGCTGGGATTCGATTTGACGGTGCTCCAGTTCGTAACGGCTTTTGAGCGCGTTGATCTCCTCCTCGCCCTTCGCGCGCACGTGCTCCTGGTGCTGGTGGTTTTTTTTGGTCGTCTCGTTCAATTGCCTTTCGGCGCGGCTGACCGTTTCGTGCTGGGTTTGTTCGTAGTGGGCGGAGAGGTCCTTGAGCTGTTTTTCCGAGGTGCGAACGATTCGATTCTCTTCCTTTTTAGCGGCTCTTTGTTGTGCGGTTAGATTTTCGTAGTTTCGGTTCCGCACGGACTCGATATAGTTTTCCCCGCGCGCACGTTCCGCTTCGGTGCGTTTTTCGTACTGGTCGCGGATCGTCCCGATTTGTTTCTCTTCCTCGCGGGTCGCTTCGCGTACCCTTTTTTGGGCCTCCGTCACGCGCTCGGCCGCTTCGCGTTCCGCCTTGGCGGCCGCGCTTTGCGCCTGGGAGATGCGGGTGGAGGGATCGAGTTCCATCTTAGTGGACGATTCCTTTCGCCTCGAAGAGCGTGTTTTCCACGATATTCAAGTAAGTCCGTACCACGCCCGCGAACGTCCGCTCGTCCAACCGTTCGAGGTACGCACGCTGGCTGGCCAAACCCTTCAGGCTCATCAGTTTCTCAATATGCGGTTCCACCGCGTATCCTTCTTCCAGGACCGGGAGCGGGGATTCGAGAATCTTTTTCAAAGTCGATGCTTCGAAAAGGACATGATTGCCTTGGATGGCTTGCTCAAGCAGGTACTTTACCTGTGCGGCTTGTTCCTTAGAGATATAGATCACGAGAGACACCCTTCCTTGGGATCGCGGCCGAGTCGCCTCATCCGTGAGGCGTCACCTCCTTAAAGCGTACGGGGGGATTCTGGAAACGGCAAGCGGTCGAAACAACCCTGCGTCAGACGAATGGCATTCTTTTCAAGCAGAGTTTGACTCGGAGCCTGGGAACCCGGACACTATTTACGGGATGAAAAAGGGCACCAAGAAGGGTTCCGAAAAAAGCTCAGTAGAGCGACGAAAACACCCCCGCCGGACCAAGCGCCCTGCCTCGCGCACGATGGCCGCTTCCGAAACGAAATCTCCGCCGACCCATCCTTCCAAATCCTCTGTTCCAAGCCCGGCGCGTGGCCGCCGGAAGATTTCGGATTTGCGGGATCAAAGCGGGCTTATGATCTCCCCCGACCATTGTGTCGCTTGCGGCAAGGGGTTGCAGGGGGAAGACCGAGCCCTTTTCGTCGAGGAAGAGGTCGGTCGAATTTTTTGCTCGGAAGAATGTATTACCGTGCATTTTCAACCCGAAATCGACGTGATCGAAAAGGAATACTTTAAGTATCGTCCAAAGGACGATCTTTCGCCGGAAGAGCGTGAGCAGTTCGCGCATCTCCGTTGGATCACGGTCCAAGAACCCGACGAGCTTTTCCGGGAGAAGCGCCCAAGCGGCGACGATCGCTATACTTTAATCTCCCAGTTCAAGCCCGGCGCGAAAGCGGTTTGGTGCGTGTGCATCTGCCTTTTCTTGCGGGGAGAGCCTTCTTTTCTTTTCATGGCTTTTCCGACCCGCAGTAAGGCCTTGGTTGAGCGTTTTCGCCGCGGCGAGGCCGTGGAGTGGGAAAGCGTCGGAAGCGAAGAGTCGGACGTTTCCGACGAAGACCGTACGGACGGACTTGCCGACGGGTGGTCGCAGAGCGAAACTTTGCGTGCGGAGATCCACAAGACGCGCGAGGCGGGGGATATTCCCCGGGAAGAGTACGGACTTTACGAAAAGCTTTTGGAAAAAACCCTTGAAGCGCCCGACGAGCTTTGGATTTTAGAGATGAAGGACGACGGGGAGCCGGATCGATATCATTTTATCAAAGAGTTTCCCGACGAGGATGGGGGGGCGGTCCATTACGTCGTCGTGGCGCAAGACTCTGAACAATCCGAATCGCTTGAAGTGTTGGAGCAGATTCCGACGCGCGACCCGAAAATCATCCAAGCCTTCCGTAAAGGCCGCCAAGAGCTTGTCGTCGAGGACGAGGACGATTCGGGCAGCCGCACTATCCATTAGCCATTCAGTACTGAGCTTGGCACCCGTAAAGCCGGATTAACGAAAGCGGCCGATGGCGTGCATCGGGCAGTTCTGGCCAGAAACCAGGCATTGGCTCATTTGGCTGCGAAGGGAGTTATCGACCATCACGACTCCGTTATAGTTCGTGAACGGAAAGTCGACTTCCGCGCTATTGCCCGACCACGCATCGTAGCAAAGGTACATCGGCGCGCCGTAAGGATCCAGTTTGTAGACGAAACGCTCGTTATCGAGGAACTGGACGGGGAAAACGCAGCTCGTGCGATCCGTCGACGAGTAGCCCCGCAGAAGAATCTTCGTGTAGCTGGAGGTGCCTTTGCAGGCGAAATAGCGTTGGGTGCCGTCCTTTACGAGGTCGTCCGGCGGAAGGACGTTTTGCTCGCTGGGGCAGGCGTAGCCACCCGAGGAGTCGCCTTGCGAATAATATCCATTCGTTCCCATTTCGTTTCCACCGACTTCGTCGACGACGAGATTGGGTCCGCAACCGCTCAGCGAAGCGGCGACGAAAAGCCCGAGAAAGATTTTTTGAAATCGGTGAGAGATCGATTTGATTTGAGCCATTTGTTTTTTCATTTGGAGAGCCCCCGCTCGAAAAGTGTTGTTACTGAGGGTATTGCAGAAGTGGTGCCAGCCCGAAAACCGCGCTGTTTCCGCCTAGTTTCGAGTTGAGAAATCGCGAAGTGTCTAGAAGTTAGACACCGGCGAAGTGCGTTGCGAGTGTCGGAAAAGACACGTATAGTGCGCGCATTATGAAGAAGTTTTGGAATGGCTCCCCGAAGTTGTGGCTCCCTCGGTGCGTACTCGAAGCTTCGATTGGATTCACCTTGGTGTTAACGGGAGCAAGCGTTGTCCCAGCAACGGTCTTCGGCTCGGACGCGGTTCCGATCTTTCCCGAAGATGGCTCTCTTCGTTCCGGCACGTGGTGGATCTCCGCCGACGGGGCCGATTCTCTTCCGGGCCGAGAAAAACTCGACGCCGCTCTGGCTAAACACGGCGTTCGTCTACGAGTCTCCCATTTCGATTACACTTACCTTCAAGACGTATTGCTCTTTGATACCGATGGCCGCGTGATGGTCCAAGTCGATATGAGTCGGAGCGGTGCGGACGTTCTGTCGGATCTGACCCGTGGAGTTTACGAAAGCGGGGAAGGATCGATGGCCCATTACTCCGAACAAGACGCCCAGGCCGCGGGACTCGTCCGCCGGAGGCTTCGCGGAAGTCTCGTCGAAGGCGGAGCTTTGATCACCGGTCGGCTCCCCAACGGTCAAACTTACGCGATCACTCCCGTAAGCAGCGTCGAACGGACCGCAAAATATCTTCGATTGAGTCACTCGGAAGCGCGAGAGGCGTTCGCCGCCGACCTCGGAATTTTACCCGAGAACGTAGTCGAGCTTTCTCCGACGAGCGGCCACCTTGACCTTTCGATCCAGGCGTTTTCCGGCGGGGTCGTCCTCGTCCAAGATCCAAGTCTTACCGTCGATTTTCTCGTGGAGGCCCTGCAGGATCTTCGTTCCACGCCCGCGGAACGAGCGCTGATCGAGGAGATGATCGCCAAAGCCCGAAGCGATCACGATTCACATCTTCAGCGGCTGTTCGACCAAAACGCGGAATCTCTGCGTGCGAAGGGACTGCGAGTGATCCGGGTCGCCGGCCGATTTTCCGTTCCGCAGGACTGGAGAGGCGGGCGCCGTAGTTTCGAACGCGTAAATTTTTTAAACGGGACGGTCGGCCGGGGAAACACCGACGAGATCTTCGTATTGACGAATCGGGCGAAAGACCTGCCAAGCCTGGATCGTCTTTGGGCCCGAAAGCTCTCGGAGTGGGTTTCCATTGACGAAACCAACGTGTATTTCGTGGGCGATTACTCGCTTGGCGGCGGCCTGGATTGCATTGGCGTCTTAAGTCCTTAAAGCCGGCGAACTCTTCGAGCCCGCAGCCATCCGACGACCAGGATGAGCGTGGAAAGCCCGAACGCCGTTTTCCCGAACCAATCGCCGAACTTCGTCATCACCGTCGGGATGGGTTCGATCACGGGGATGGAGACGTTGATCAGCTCGGGTTCGTAAAGCTTCGAGCGCTGGGTGATGGTGCCGTCGGGTAGGATAAGGGCCGTGAATCCCGTATTCGTCGCGCGAAACTGCGGGATTCGGAACTCGATGCTGCGGAAGGCGGCGAGCTGGAGATGGTAATAGGGAACGCCCACGGGGCCAAACCAAGAGTCGTTCGTGAAGTTGAATAAAACTTCCGCGCCCTGGACGACGGCGTCCCGAACGAATTGCGGAAAGAGGACCTCGTAGCAGATCACGGGTTGAGTTTTAACCCCCCCGACTTCGCGCACGACCGAACCCGGTCCTTGGCCAAAAAAACCGACCATCGGGAAAAGATCCTTTAAGCCCGGGAAAAGACCGACGCCCGGAATAAACTCCCCAAACGGAATCAGGATCGTTTTTGCGTAGCGCGAATCGGTCCCGTCGGGATTGAGATAAAAGACAGCATTGTACCCATGGCCCAGAAGATCCCGGTTGTAGCCGCCGAAGGCAATCGGCACGCCCCGGGAAGCCACGTAATCTTCCATGGATTTGTCGCGCGCGAAATCGTCGGAGGTTTCAGGACTGCGAAAAGTAGAGGGATAGGCCGTCTCGGGCCAAAGCAGAACCTGCGGCTTCGGTTCAAGCTTGAGCGCGTCGTCCGAGAGATCGAAATACAGGCGCATCACCCGTTCCGCGGCCTGCCGGTAGCCCCGCTCGGAGGCGAGTTTCTCGATGTCCCCGACATTGGCTTGGATTGCTGCGGCTTGGAGTGTTTGCTTGGGTTTCGCTAAGCGCTCAGCGACTTGGGCGATTCGGAAGCGGCCGTACTGGTCCGCCGTTATCAGGGAGGTAATCGCAAGGATCAAGAGGGGAAGTGTCGCCCGTAGCGCACCCCAAATCGCCGGCTCGCCTCGGGTTCGCAGTCGATTCCAGAGCGAGTATACCGCGACATTCGCGAATAAGAGGAGGCAGGTTAGGAATGGCGGCCCGCCGATGTCCGCGGCTTGGCGAAGGGTTTCCGCATGAACGAGGGAATGTCCAAGAGTGTCGACGAATAGTTTCGGCAAGACCCAGAAGAGGCCCGAATAAAAAAGCGAGAGGAGGACGCCGTAACCTAAGACCCGCCAACC
>CAZAKW010000168.1:722-6446 GCA_964485835.1 uncultured Bacteriovoracaceae bacterium | reverse complement strand
GCTTGATCTACTTTACTTCCCCGGGATATCATTTACTCGTCGAACCAGACCATTCCTTCTCGTTTTCGGTCGACGAACCGGTGAATTTTTCCCGTCCTTCGATTGATGTGCTTTTTGAAAGCGCGGCCATCGCTTATCACGAACGCCTTCTTGGCATCCTTCTTACCGGCGCGAGCCACGACGGTGCGTTCGGTCTGGAGACGATCGCTCGCCTCGGCGGGCGAACTCTCGTACAAGATCCGGCCACTGCCGAGCATCCGATCATGCCCCAGAGTGCCATCGACCGATTCCGGCCCGACGCCATATCCACGCTCGGCGTGATTTCAGATTTCTTCAAAGAGGGAGTTTTTCATGGATAAAATCAAGGTCTTGCTCGTCGACGACTTGGAAGAAAACCTCCTCGCCTTGGAGTCCCTTCTTCGCCATCCCTCGATCGAGTTCATGCGCGCCCGCTCCGGCGTCGCGGCGCTCGAACTTCTTCTCGTTCACGACTTTGCGTTGGCGATGCTCGACGTGCAAATGCCCGAGATGGATGGTTTTGAGCTCGCCGAGATGATGAGGGGAACGGTACAAACCCGAACCGTGCCGATCATCTTCGTTACCGCGGGAGCACGCGACCGGATCGCCACCTTCAAGGGATACGACAAGGGCGCCGTCGATTTTCTTTACAAGCCCCTCGACAGCCATATCGTGAAGAGCAAGGTGAACGTCTTCATCGAACTCGCCCATCAGAAACACTTGCTCCAAAAGCAACTCATGGAAACGCAAGTCCTCCTCAAGGAAAGAGACGAGGCGCTACAGACGCGCGACGAATTTCTCTCTATCGCCAGCCACGAGTTGAAGACTCCCTTGACGAGCCTCCACCTCCAGCTCCAGCTCGTCGCGCGGATCCTTGAACGCGACGATATAACGCCGGAAACGAAGCTCCAGAAAATCAATCGGGGTTTCTCCGTTTGCGAACGGCAAAGCGGAAAACTGGCAAGCCTACTCGACGAACTTCTCGACCTGACGCGAATCCGACTAGGCCGTCTCCAGTTGGAGACGGCACCCGTGGAACTAAACTCGCTGACCCGCGATATCGTCGAACGCTTTCGCCACGACGCGAACCAAGCCGGCGTGGAAATCCATTTCGATGGTGTCGGGGAGGTCCGTGGAATCTGGGATCCGAACCGGGTGGATCAAATCATCTCCAACTTGCTTTCGAACGCGATCAAATACGGCGCCGGGCAACCCGCTTTCATCCGGATCAACAGGACCCCGGACGGGCGTCGTGCCCGGTTCGAAATCCAAGATCGAGGGATCGGAATTCCGCCGGATATGATCGGTAAGATTTTCGAGCGTTTCGAGCGCGCGGTAAAAGGAAGCGCTTTCGCGGGCCTGGGGCTGGGTCTTTACATCACCCGCCAAATTGTCGAAGCCCATCAGGGAAAAATCGAAGTCGAAAGCGCTCCGGGGCAAGGCACGAAATTCATCGTCGAACTCCCATTGGAAGCGCCGGACGCAGACATCAAAAACGTGCGGCCCACTAAGCGTTGATCCGCCGGACCGAGCAACTTTTCCGCACGGCAGTATAAAGCTCGTCGAGTTCCATCGGTTTTTGGATCCGCTGGACTGAGTAAGGAGATTCTGCGCCGGCGGCGGACGCCGTCGCTGTGGCAATCAACACCGGAATGCGGGCCATATCGGGATGGCGTTCATGGAGTATCTGCAAGAACTCCCTTCCGTTCATCTCCGGCATCATCCAATCCAGCAAGATGCACGCGATCGGAGGCGCATCTTTGCTACGATTCACCAATAAATCCAATCCTTCGCGCCCGTTCGTCGCGATTAAAGTCTGGTACCCTTCCGACTGCAATGCGAAAGACATGGTTTCTCGTAAGTCGGCGTCATCTTCGATGATAAGGATCATTTTTTGGATCATAGGGTTCTCTAGACTGCTCTACTCGTGTCCAAAAAAAAAGAAAAAATTCACATAAGAATATTATAGGGTCGCCGGATCGGACGCGGTTTCTTTGACGATTCGTAGAAAATCCTGGAGTTCGGGTGGCTTCTTCAGAAACTTCGCCCCGCGGAGACGTTCGATGCGTTGCTGGGCCAAGACGTCGGCCGACATCACCACGACGGGAATGTCCGCCCACTTAGGATTCTCCAGTTGCTTCTCCCGGAACTCGAAGCCATTCATCACGGGCATCATCAGATCCAAAAGGATCAAATTCGGCGGAGAATTCGCATCCAAATATTTCAACGCAGCGTCGCCGTTCTCAGCGGAGGAAACGCCATATCCCTCATGCTCAAGTACGTCCTGAAGCACGAAGCGGATGTCCACATCGTCGTCGATCAGCAATATATGGGTGCCTTTTTCCGACATGTTTGATCTCCCATACCAATCTTAAGGAATAATGGAAAAAAGAACAAGTGAAGGGTTAGCGAATCCGCGGGCGGTTCTTATCCCAAATCCCGTAGAGAATCGTCGAAAAAGCTGCCATTCGCATCAGATAAATAACCGCGCTGTTCTCCGCCTCGGGATCACGGAATGCCAGTCCGATTCGTTCGATGGCAAGGATCCAGAACGCGACCCCAAAGATTAAAAAGAGCCGATCCGAAGTGCGCCGCCAAAACCGCAGGAAAAAAGTCCCGCAAACCCATGCTCCCATGGCGGCCACACCCGATACGAATTGATAAATATTCATACCGTGTCCCAAATCAAACCGAAAATCAGCACGGCAAACCCGCCGACCGCCGGTATCACCCGCAACGTCGCCAAGCTTGTATCCGGAACGACGAATTTATCCATGACGAGCACCAAGTTACTCAACGTCAGTCCCAAAAAACAGATCGTCATCCATAAAAGAAGTCGAATCCCATTTTTTCGGTACTCGCGAAGCAACAACACCATGGACGTCCCACTCGTAAGCGCGCACAAAACATAAACGATAATGGCCATCATATCAGTCGTCCTTTCTAAAACGAAACGCGTCGGCGATCGATCGAATCGCGTTCGTCGGCTTGGAGAAAATAAGCTCGATGATTCGATTCGAGTGGTCGCGATAATAGAGCAAGGCTTCGTCGATGGCCGCGCCCATCTCGGCATTGTACGGTCGGTAAAAAATTTCGCCGCCCCGTACGGCGTCCTCGTGCAATACGCGCCGGCCCACGAGCGCTTGAATTCGTTTTTCTACGGATGTTTCGGAACTGCGCAGCTCGTCCGTAATCCTCTCGATTGTCCACAAACGAGTCGGTTCGTCGTGCAGAAGAATCAGCACGAGAAGCAACTCGACGGAATCGATGTGGCGCTCGTAAAATTGACGAACCCCTTCTGGAAATCGTTTGTCGTGCCTATTCGCCAAAACCACACCTTACCACTCGTTCGAACCACGCCATTTTAACGCTCCCCCTCTTCGGATCGGGTTTGGGATCGCTTCTCGAGCCAGATGTGGATGACAGAAAGAAGCTGATGGGGTTCGACGGGTTTCGTCACGTAATCGGAGGCGCCTGCGTCGATGGCCTTTTCACGATCTCCTTTCATCGCTTTCGCGGTGAGGGAGATGATCGGGAGACGCTCAAAGCCGGGGTTTTTACGGATTTCCTGGGTCGCCGTGAGTCCGTCCATCTCCGGCATCATCGTATCCATCAGGATCAAATCGATGTCGGGATGCTCCTCGAGCAGACGAAGTCCCACCCGGCCGTTCTCCGCATGGAGGACGTGCATCCCCCGCGACTCCAGCACGCTGTTGATGGCGAAGATATTACGGACATCGTCGTCCATCACGAGGATCTTCCGGTCGGTGAAGTCAGCATCCTCCGGCAAAGGAGGAATCGCGGCATTGATTTCGGAACTCGAGGAAAGATGCGCGCTCCGCATTCCGGAAGAAACTTCACCACCGTGGTAGGCGCACGGTAAGATCAACGTGAAAGTGCTTCCTGCCCCCGGCGTGCTTTCTACGTCGATTTTTCCTCCCAGCAATCGAGCGATTTCGCGGCTAATGGTCAATCCCAAGCCGGTGCCGCCGTACTTGCGGCTAGTCGTTCCGTCCGCTTGTTGGAAGGCTTCAAATATCAGGCCGAGCTTATCGCGCGAGATCCCGATACCGGAATCTTGGACGGAAAAGGCCAACCCTTCCTCGCCGTTCTCCCGAGCTTCATTTCGGATCGTAAGGCGGACCTTGCCTTCGTCCGTGAACTTAAATGCGTTTGAAAGAAGGTTTTTAAGGATCTGGTTCAAGCGACTCGAATCCGTGAATATTTTTGCGGGGAGGCCCTTACCGAGCGAAATCTCGAAAGCGACGCCCTTTTGTTCGGCTAGCGGTCGAAAAGCCTGCTCGAAGTAATCCTGAACGTCGGCGAGTCGGATCTCTCGAGGATCGATCGTCATCTTTCCCGCTTCGACTTTGGAAAGGTCGAGGATTTCATTGATCAATCCCAATAAATCGTTACCCGAAGCGAAAACCGTGCGCGCGAACTTCACTTGCTCTTCGGTGAGGTTACCGCCTTTGTTTTCCGCGAGCATTTTCGAAAGAATGAGGAGCGAATTCAGGGGCGTCCTCAATTCGTGAGACATGTTCGCCAAGAACTCCGACTTGTATTTGGAAATCAACTGGAGTTGCTCGGCCTTTTCCTCGACGCTTCGTGACGCCAGCTCGACCTCTTCGTTCTTGATCTCCAGCAGTTTGGCCTTCTCGTTTAACTCTCCTGCCTGGGCCTCGAGCTCGGCGTTCGACCGTTTCAGCTCCTGGAGCAATTCCTCGGTACGCATCGAGGAGGAGATCATATTCAGAATCACGCCGATCGAGTCCATAAGCTGATCCAAGAAAGTCAGTTGGTTTTGACTGAATACCTTGAACGAGGCCAGTTCGATCACGGCTTTGATCTCGCCTTCGAACAAAACGGGTAATACAACGACGCTGTGGGGGCTCGATTTCCCTAGGCCCGTTTCGATCTGAATGAAATTTTTGGGAACGTCGCCCATCAAAATACGTTTCTTTTCGAACGCGCACTGCCCGACGAGGCTTTCCTTCAAACGGAAAGAATGCGCAAAGCCTTTCCGATTCGTGAAACCGTAACTCGCGATGAGATTCAATACGGGATCACCCGGTTTTTCCAGCGCCTCCATCATGAAAAATCCGCCGTGATGCGCGTCCACGAGCGGTGTCAGCTCGGACATGATCAGCTGGGCGACCGAAACGATATTCCGTTGCCCTTGCATCATACCGGAGAACTTCGCGAGGTTCGTTTTAAGCCAATCCTGCTCGCGGTTTTTTTGGGTCGTATCTTTGAGATTTCCGATCATCTGATTGATGTTGTCTTTCAACTGGAGAACCTCGCCCTGCGCCTCGACGTTGATCGATCGGGTCAGGTCGCCTTTGGTCACCGCCGTTGACACGTCCGCGATCGCTCGCACTTGGGACGAGAGATTTCCGGCGAGCTGATTCACGTTATCCGTGAGCTCGCGCCACGTGCCGGCGGCGCCCGGCACTTTTGCTTGTCCTCCGAGCTTCCCTTCGATCCCCACCTCGCGGGCAACGGTCGTCACCTGGTCAGCGAAAATCCGCAGCGTGTCGGTCATCGAGTTGATCGTCTCCGCGAGGGCCGCGACTTCTCCTTTGGCTTCTAGGACGAATTTCTGGCCGAGGTCGCCGTTGGCCACCGCCGTAACGACTTTCACAATACCGCGCACCTGGGTCGTCAGATTCGACGCCATGAAGTTCACGTTATCAGTCAAGTCTT
>CAZAKW010000168.1:0-712 GCA_964485835.1 uncultured Bacteriovoracaceae bacterium | reverse complement strand
TCGGAATAGCCGCCGTAATAGGGCAGTTCGCGGTTTCCCCCTTCCCACGTACCCGAGACGCCCGGTACCGTCGCTTGCCCGCCGAGCTTTCCTTCCGTGCCCACTTCCTTCGCGACCCGGGTCACCTCCGCGGCGAAGGAGTTCAACTGGTCCACCATCGTATTGATCGTGTTCTTGAGCTCCGCGATCTCGCCTTTGGCATCCACCGAAATTTTCTGGGAGAGGTCGCCCCGCGCGACCGCCGTCGTTACTTTTGCGATGTTTCGCACCTGGGTGGTCAAATTGGCGGCCAACACGTTTACGTTATCCGTCAAATCTTTCCACGTTCCCGAGACGCCGCGGACATCCGCCTGGGAGCCAAGCTTTCCTTCCGTACCGACTTCCTTCGCGACTCGTGTCACCTCCGCGGCGAAAGAACGAAGCTGATCCACCATCACGTTGATCGTGGATTTCAACTCCAGAATTTCGCCCCGAGCCTCGACCGTGATTTTTTGGGTTAAGTCGCCGTTAGCGACCGCCGTCGTGACGTTCGCGATGTTTCGCACCTGGTTCGTCAGGTTCGATGCCAGTCCGTTCACATTATCCGTCAGATGCTTCCACGTACCGGAAACGCCTTTCACGTCCGCCTGACCACCGAGCTTCCCTTCCGTACCCACTTCTTTCGCGACCCGGGTCACCTCCGCGGCGAAGGAGTTCAATTGGTCCACCATGA
>CAZAKW010000167.1:0-6465 GCA_964485835.1 uncultured Bacteriovoracaceae bacterium | reverse complement strand
GATCGAAGGGCTAAAGAAAGACTACGACGCTGTATTCTTAGGCGTGGGTCTAGGCGGAAATAATGCGCTTGGCGTACCGGGGGAAGATCTCCCGGGCGTGCAGGACGCGACGAAAAAAATCGAAGAGATTCGCCAAGCGAAAGACCTTTCGAAAGTCGCGGTCGGTCGCGACGTGATCGTGATCGGCGGTGGAAATACCGCCGTCGATATCGCAGTCCAGGCGAAGCGTCTCGGCGCCGAATTCGTCACCCTCGTTTATCGCCGAGGCACGGAGCATATGGGAGCGACCGGGCACGAGCAGGAAATCGCCCAGAGTAACGGGGTTCTTCTCAAGACGTGGGCGATGCCGAAAGAAATCCGCGGTGCTAAGATCGGAACCACGTCCGGTGTCTCCGAAATGGAGTTTGAATACACCGCGATCAATCCGGCGGGAAAACTCGTCGGAACGGGAAAGACGTTCGTTTTGAAGGCGGACCAGATTTTCAAGGCGATCGGACAAACTCTAGTTCCGCCCGCGGGACTAGAGTTTGAAAAGGGAAAGATCAAGGTCACCGAGAACTTCGAAACGACGCTGCCCGGAGTTTACGCCGGCGGAGATTGTATCGGAATCGGGGAAGACTTAACTGTGACTTCCGTCCAGCACGGAAAACTCGCCGCGCGCGCGATTTTTCGGAGCCATTTTCCGGAGAAGCCGGTTCCGTTTCTCAACCCGTCTCCGAATCCCCAAGACGACGGCACGACTCGCGTCGCGGGACATCCATCGTCGCATTCCGAATTGAAGGGAGACCACGCTCATGGCTGATCTTAGCTGTAACATCGCCGGAGTGAAGTCTCCGAATCCTTTCTGGCTCGCTTCCGCTCCGCCGACCGATAAAAAGTACAACGTCGTCCGCGCCTATAAAGCGGGATGGGGCGGAGTCGTGTGGAAGACCTTGGGCGAGGATCCTCCGGTCGTGAACGTATCGTCGCGCTACGGGGCGATCGACGTGAACGGTTTTAAAATCGCGGGACTCAATAACATCGAGCTGATCACGGATCGGCCTCTGGAAGTGAATCTTCGCGAAATTACCGAGACCAAACGCGAGTGGCCCGACCGGGCGCTGATCGTTTCGCTCATGGTTCCTTGCGAAGAAGAGAGCTGGAAACGGATTCTCAAGAAGGTCGAAGCGACCGGCGCGGACGCGGTCGAGTTAAACTTCGGCTGCCCGCACGGGATGAGTGAGCGGGGGATGGGTTCGGCTGTCGGCCAGGTCCCGGAGTATGTGGAAATGGTTACCCGCTGGTGCAAAGCGCACACGCGGATGCCTGTATTCGTAAAACTCACGCCGAATATTTCCGACGTGCGTGTCCCCGCGCGAGCCGCGAAGAACGGTGGAGCGGACGCGGTATCCTTAATCAATACGATTAATTCGATCGTCACCGTCGACCTCGACTTGATGGCCCCGACTCCGGTGGTCGGAGGGAAGGGGACGCACGGCGGTTACTGCGGACCGGCGGTGAAACCGATCGCGCTAAACATGGTCGCCGAAATCGCGCGTGATCCGGCGACTCGCGGGCTCCCGATCTCGGGCATCGGCGGGATCTCTACTTGGCGCGACGCCGCGGAGTTTATGGCGCTCGGTTCGGGCTCCGTGCAAGTTTGCACGGCGGCGATGCACTACGGTTTCAAGATCGTTCAAGACATGAACGACGGCCTTTCGAACTGGATGGACGAGGCGGGGTACCGAAAACTTTCCGATTTCGTCGGCAAGGCCGTTCCGAACGTCGTGAACTGGAACCAGCTCGACCTCAATTACAAAACGATCGCGAACATCAACCAGGACCAATGCGTGAACTGCGGTCTTTGTTACGTCGCCTGCGAAGACACTTCCCACCAATCGGTGCGGAAGATCGCCGGACTCACGCGTCGTGATCCGATTCGCTACGAGATCATCGAAGAAGAATGCGTCGGGTGTAACCTCTGCGCGCTTGTTTGCCCGGTGAATTGCATCTCCATGGTCGACCAGAAACGCGATCTCCCGTATCTGCCGTGGACCCAGCATCCGAATAATCCGATGGCCGGAAAATGAGTGATACCGCCTACTCTAACGAAGATCTCGCGGCGACGACGCCCGAGAATCGCACGTGGGGAACTTGGAACTACGCCGCCCTTTGGGTGAGCATGAGTCTTTGTATCCCGACCTATATGCTCGCAAGCTCGTTGATCGACGGGGGCATGAACTGGTGGCAGGCGATCCTCACGATTTTCCTTGGTAATACGATCGTGCTCGTTCCGATCGTATTGAACGGGCATGCCGGCGCGAGGTACGGTATTCCGTTTCCGGTATTCGCTCGTTCGAGTTTCGGAATCCTCGGCGCTAACGTTCCCGCGCTTTTACGAGCGATCGTCGCGTGCGGGTGGTTCGGGATCCAAACCTGGATCGGCGGCTACGCGCTTTTCCAAATGCTTCGAGTCTGGTGGCCGGGGGCCGGAGAGATGGGTTCGATCTTTCCGGTTTCTTGGGGGCTTGAGACCGTTCCGGCGATTACGTTTCTTGTTTTCTGGTTTGTGAATATGGCGGTGGTTTATTTCGGGGTGGAGAGTATCCGTAAACTCCTCGTCTTTAAGGCGATCTTTTTGCCGATGGCGACACTCCTTCTTTTGCTCTGGGCGATTTCGGCGAGCAACGGGCTAGGGCCGATCCTCGATCAACCTTCGAAGTTCGCGACTTCCTCCGAATTCTTCGCTTACTTTTTCCCGGCGCTCACCGGCATGGTCGGCTTCTGGGCGACGCTTTCGCTGAACATTCCCGATTTTACTCGGTACGCGAAGTCCCAGCGCGCCCAGGTCGTCGGCCAGGCAATCGGGTTACCTCCGGCGATGACGCTTTTCGCGTTCGTCGGTGTGGTCGTTACGAGCGCGACCGCGATCATCTTCGGTGAGACGATTTGGGATCCGGTCGTTCTCGCCGGAAAATTCGAATCGAAGCTACTCGTTACGTTTGCGATGCTTGCGATCGCCATTTCGACGCTCGCCACGAACATCGCAGCCAACATCGTGAGCCCCGCCAACGATTTCTCGAACCTCATGCCGAGCAGAATCAGTTTCAAGCTCGGAGGTTACATCACCGGAGTTATCGGAATCCTGATTTTCCCATGGAAGCTGATCGCCGATCCGCAAGGCTACATCTTTAAATGGCTGATTGCGTACTCAAGCCTGCTCGGTCCGGTCGGTGGGATCTTGATTGCCGATTATTACATCGTTCGGCGGCAGCAGTTGAATGTTCCGGCTCTCTATCGCGCCGGAAGCGAGTACTGGTTCAAGGGCGGATGGAATCTGGTGGCGCTTGCTGCGCTGGTGCTTGGAGTTTTGCCGAATATCCCTGGCTTCCTCGCCGAGACGGGCTTGATGGAAAAGGACGGCGCGTTGGGCGCGCTGGTCGGCCTTTATCATTACGCCTGGTTTATCGGGTTTTCCGTCTCGGGATTTGCTTATTCGGTCTTGATGAAAATTACGGGTTCAAGAACCACCGCCAGTAGGGTCTGACTTTCCAGTGGCGAGCGAGAATCAATAGAAAAGATTCTTCATCAACCAGGCCTCGCAGCGAAACGGCAGTGGAGGCGTGTATTGCGTGTTTTTATAGAGATCTTCAAGCGCGCTTGTCCGGGTGGGTTTAACTCGTCTCCACATTGCCGGTAGAAGATTTTTCATTTCCTCCCAAGTTTCGCCGCTCTCGGCGACGTAGAGATAGAATCGATCTATGGCCTCTTTGCGATTGATGGGAGCGACGCCGCTATACAGTGGCAACGGAGTACTCCCTAGCCTCGCGATATAATTCAATCGCGACTCAAGTAGACGATAGACGCGCTTCATCTCCTCGACGCTTTCTTTGGGTCGAAGCGATCTGATTTCGATCGTCTCGCTCCGAAGCGCGAGCGCGTTTCCTTTCGTGAAAGAGTCGTCGGTGCGTTCGTGGAGTTCGGAAACCGCCGATTCGAACATCGTATGGCTGACAATACTGCCTTGGATTTTGATTCGAATATCGATTTGCTCGACAAATTTTTGGAATTGAAAGAACTCTTCTTCGTTCAGAAAGTGCGGAAGCGCGCCCAAGGTTTTGGGATCGTAATGAAGCGCGCCCCAATAGAGCTCGCTGTGATTGACCCAGTCGACGAGAAAATTTCTAAATCTGCTCAGATCGTACCGCTCGTCGCCGACACCGAACATCGATTTTAAATCAATGTGGACGTGCCCTTCACCGCCGATGCCCGTCACGAACCATCCTTCCTTTTTAAGGACTGCCAGAATTTCCGAGTAGATGCGCCCGTACTCTTTATCGAGTTCACGTAAACGAAAAGGCGTCGAAACAATCTCCAAGCCACCTTGATCGACCTTGAATCGAAAGACCTTTTCCTCGCCTAGAGCGCTTTTGTAGATAATCGAGTTGTGGTTGGTCCGGTACGTTCGGGCGGGGGAGTAGGAGTGCTTTTTCTTGAAATGATCCCTCACTTTTTCGATGATTTTGTAAACTTCCTCTTCGACGAGTTTCGTATCTTGGGCGCTGGTACCTAGATCGTCGAAGAGGTTATCGAAATTACCGATGGATTTTTGGGATAGGGTAAATGGGCTTAGGTTCCTCAGAATCCTTTTTTTGAAGTGGTCGACGATCTTCTGATTTCGAAACTCTTCTTCCGGGCCGAAGCGGAGTTCGATTCGATTTGAGTCGTTTTCCGATTGAGCTTTCGGGACGAATGCCAAAAGGAAGAGGAGAGCAAAACTGGCCGTCACAAGCGTGCGTAACATTTCAATCTACTTGTCGGCTGCCGGGGGTCCGACCCCAATAAATTTCGCGAGCCAAAGAGTTGACTGCTTTTAGGGAGCTTTTTATGTTTTTTTGGAACTTGGACGGTCGCGTCGAGAAAGTGGGTTCGCCGGCCCATTTATATCGCTAAAGCGCGCATCTTTGCATTCTCAAGGCAGGTTTATCGCGATTTTCCGCGTCGGCGGGATAGGATCGGCGCCATGGCAACAATCGGGTATGGTCTGCTGAGCGATAAAAAAGAAGAGATTTTATCGATTTGGCTGGAGCGCTCATTGAAGGAGATCCCGTCCGCAAAGCAGTCGGAACGATTGGCGTTGCGCAACTCATTGCCGACGTACCTTGAGCATCTGAGTGCTGCCCTCGCGTCGAATCGGAGAATGGACTTAAAGTCGGTTGAGCGACACAACACCGAAAGCGTCCGCATTGGAAAGCTTCACGGCGCCGACCGAGCTGGAAATACGAACTATATTCTGACGGAAGTGATCGCCGAGTACCACATCCTTCGTGAAGTGATTTTCCAAGTATTGGAAACCGGTGGACAGCTATCTGCGGATCACCGGGACATTATTCTCGATTCGATCGAACAGGCGGTCAACGATGCGGTGGTGGAATTCAGCGAAGCCCATGCGGAGATCCAACAGAAATTTATCGATACGTTAACTCACGATCTGAGGAATCCAATTGCGGCGGCGAAACTGTACGCACAGATGATCGAAAAGAACGATCGCCCGGAGCACCACGCACGCTTTGGGTCTCGCATTATCCAGAGTCTTAATCGGGTCGATGCGATGATTAATGACCTCCTCGACGCCGGTCGCGTAAGGGCGGGCGAGCCACTGGCTCTCCAGTATTTCGACTGTGATCTCGCGGAAGTTTTAGATGCCGTGGTCGAAGAAATGGTCTCCCTACATGGAGATCGATTCGTCGTCGAAACAGAACGGAAACTTAAAGGCCATTGGGGTTGCGACGGGTTGCGGAGGGCGATCGAGAATCTCGTCGGAAATGCCGTAAAGTACGGTTCGGGCGATACCCCGATCCGGCTCTCGCTTGTGCAAAAGGACGAGTGGGTCGAATTGGCCGTCCAGAACGCGGGCACCCCAATACCAAGACAAGACCTGCCGATGCTTTTTCAGCAATACCGTCGTTCCACGCATGCCGGGCAAAACGTTAAAAGCGGTTGGGGGCTAGGGCTTTCCGTGGTGCAGGGCGTAGCCGATGCCCACAACGGTACGGTAAAAGTTGAAAGCACCTCGGCAGAGGGCACCCGGTTTACTCTCAGAATTCCGTCGACCGGAAAAGCTCGCGCTTAGCTAATTGAAAGCTCTGGGAATAAAAAATTAAATTACTAAAGAATATCAGACCTTTTGCCGACGCGGTGAAGTGGGAAATTATTCAGAATACTCGTGGCGTTTATTTCTCCCATGCTTAGTCGCAGCGGCGTGTACTCCGCAGTTTCTTTTTGCGGACATGCTGATTGTGCGACCAAGAGCTGACTGCAGATATTTAACCTCTGTCGTCGCTCCTTTGCGGAAGGAAGATTATTACCACCCCCGACGGACTTATCAGCGGTTCCACCTTCTTTCCCAGCGGTACCTTGAGTCGCTCGGAACCATTCAGCGCGACTCCCGTTACCCGACTCTGAATCCAAAAGCTGAATATTTAA
>CAZAKW010000166.1:0-6486 GCA_964485835.1 uncultured Bacteriovoracaceae bacterium | reverse complement strand
TTACTCAGGAAGTTACCAGCCACGGGGATGTGACCGAGCTGCAATCTTTCCCAAGACGTCGTTTTATTTAAGTTTTAGGGCAATACCGAGGATAGGCTAAGCGCGCAATAAGATTTCGCACGGGAATGAAAAATGATGAGTGTAGCCTGAGAGGGCTCCGATTTTGATTCGGAGGGATCCAATCTGCCGAATCTCATTTCAGGGGACAAAACGTTCGTTAATTCAATTAACTATTCGAATTTATTAAATTAATTCTGCCCTCACATTGGGGATGCATTCGTTGATTGAAGTGATGCATGGCAGTATGTTGTGCCCAACTCGGAAACCTTAACGATCGGAAGTTTTATGTACGCAAAATCTCTCATCATTCTCAGCGCCACTCTCTTCGCCGTTCACGCCATGGCGGAAACCCCTCGGTTCGAAGAAATCGTAGGCCCCAACGGCGAAGTCTCGGCCAGAATTACGGAGCCTCGATATCCAGGAACCGATTTTCAATTGAAATTCAACAAATGGGAAAAGGAAGATGGAGTTTGCATTCTCCTCGGCTACGCACGTGCGATCACTCGCTCAACGCGGACCTTCCTGGGAGACGGGGGCAGAAGAGGGACTTCGCAACGGGTCATCCTGCTGAATGCAAAAGGCGAAATCGAAAAGATGGAGAATACAAATAATCACATCACCGAGATTGTCTGCCTGGATAAGAAAGACAATCCGCCGACTGCTTTAAAGCTCACGACGATTGAAAAAGACGAGCTCATTCACGCTGAGAGCGGGTACCCTGTGAGCGCCGAAGACGCTGAAAAGAGGCAAGGGGTTTGCATCTACTTCGGCTATGCACGCGACCTCCAGGGCTCTGCAAAAATGCCAGGATTGTTGGGAACGGAGTTCCCCGAACGGACGATCATGTTAAATGCCGACGGCACCATTGATAAAATGCGTTCGGACCTAACTCCAATCTCCGAAATCGTATGCATCTCTAAAGCGGAGTAATGCCCACTAATCGATCGATTTTAGTCTCCCGACTTTACCCAGCGCCCCCTCGATTTTTGGGGTGCTGGGTCTTTTCTTATTCAACGAGTTCGACAACCACCGCGCGGTGATCGGAAACGAATCCACGCGTCTTGGGATACTGGTAAACGTCGACGCCCCAGTTACGTATCCGCCACGGAGCATCTTGAGATAAAAGGACGTGATCGACCCGGCACTCGGGAAAAACCGCCGTTTTCGTCAGATTGCACCCATCCGAGGGAGTCGTCATCCCATTCGAAAAGTATCGCCACTGCGAGACTTCGCGAAAAGAATCCCGAAACTCGCCCAGCAAAGTCGCATACCCGGGAGATGTGGGCCTGAGGTTCGTATCTCCGGCGAAAACGACGGGAAACCTCGATCCGCGCCATACTTCCGCGAAAAGGTCCGCACTGGGGATCCGGTTTTTCGCATTGTTATCGAAGTGGGCGCTGACGAAATAAAACATCCGGCCGGTGCGGCGATCAACTACGAGCGCGTACTCGACTCGCCGAGGAATCCCAATCCCCCACCCCAGGCTGAAATTGGGGGCACGCGGCCCGAGCCAAAAACCGCCGGAATCCCGGAGTTCAAATCTCGACTTTCGGAGAAGCAGCACGGGATCAGCGTAACTCAACGGAAATCCACGCGCGAAAAGCGCAAGATACTTTTCCTTTAGGCGATTTCGGATTCTCCGAATTTGTCTCCGTGTGCGCACCTCCTGGAGACCGATCAAATCCGGATCGTGGCGGTTAATCGTATCGGCCATCGCATCCAATCGATCGGCGAAGCGACCGCTCTCCGACTTCGTTGCGCAAAGATCACACATGGTGTTGAACGACATCACTTTTAAAGCGCCCGATTCCCCGGAGGCCGCGGAATCCAGGGACAACCCAACGATCGAACCCACGACCAATGCGAGCAAACGAAGGCGGTGCATACGAGAGTCTCCGGATGAGGTGATCTCTCAATGGTAAGGGGGGAAACGCGAACGCGCGAATGATGGATCGATCAGGAGCCGAAACTTAATGGAACCCCGACGAAGAATACGAATCGTGAAAAATTTGACGGCCTCCGAAAGTTCGGCCCGAACGAAGCTATGCGCTCATCACGCCCGCGCGGATTTTTATCTCATTTGCGGTCGGCGGCGGAACTTCGTGGTAACTCGAAAACTCCATCGCGTACGTCGCGCGCCCTTGGGACGAAGAACGCAACGCGGTTGAGTACCCAAACATCTCGGCCAATGGAACATCCGCCCGAATCACCTGCACACCATGCTTAGGCGCCATGCTGCCGATCTTCCCACGACGCGAATTTAAATCGCCGATCACACTTCCCATGTAGTCGTCAGGGCAGGTGATCTCCGTCGCCATGATCGGTTCGAGAATCAACGGCGCCGCTTTCGCGCAGGCGTCTTTGAAGGCGAGCGAAGCAGCGATTTTATACGCAACCTCCGTACTCTCCCCGTCCACGTAAGTCGCCGAGACCAAGGTGGCGCGAATATCGACCGCCGGGTACCCCACTTGGATACCGCCCAAAAGGGCCTCCTTAATGCCGCTTTCAATCGCCGCCACGAAGTTCTTAGGAAAAGCCTTCGCGTCGACTTTATAACCGTCCACGAATTCAAACCCGCCTCCACGCGGTAAGGGTTCGAATTTGATCGAGCATTCCCCAAACTGGGCCTTGCCCGCCATATCGCGGTGGAATCGTCCTTCGCCGACGGCGGCTTTCGAAATCGTCTCCCGGTAAGCGACCTGCGGACGTCCGACGTTTCCTTCGACTTTGAATTCTCGCTTCATCCGATCGACTAAAATCTCAAGATGGAGTTCTCCCATGCCCGACAAAAGCGTCTGGCCGGTTTCTTCGTTCGTGGTTACCCGAAACGATGGATCCTCGAGCGACAGCCGCTTCAACGCATCGGCAAGCTTGTCTTGGTCCGCCTTCGTTTTCGGTTCGATCGCAATGGAGATCACCGGCTCTGGAAAGTCGATATTCTCCAATAAGACCGGCTTCCCTTCCGAGCAAAGAGTATCCCCCGTCGTCGTGAATCGCAGGCCCACGGCCGCGGCGATATCCCCGACACGAACTTCGGAAAGTTCTTCCCGTTTATTCGCGTGCATCAGGAGCACCTTAGAAAGGCGCTCTTTCTTTTCTTTTCCTGGATTCAAGACTTGCTCTCCGGTTTTGAGCGAACCCGAATAGACGCGGAAATAAGTGAGCGTCCCCATGAAAGGATCGTTCTGAATTTTAAAGGCAAGCGCTGCGAATGGTTTCGTCACGTCGGGCTGGATCAGAATCGTTTTTTCAAGATCACGCGGATCGTGGGCTTCGACGTCGGGTTTATCGATTGGAGACGGCAAATAGTCCACGATCGCATCGAGAAGGAGCTGCACACCCTTGTTTTTAAAACTTGATCCGCAAATCACGGGTACGAATTTCATCCCGATGCATCCCTTACGAATTGCGGCGCGTAGGAGCTCGGAGTCGATCGCCTCCCCGCTGAGATATTGCTCCATGATTTTGTCGTCGAGTTCAGACAAGACGTTGATTAATTCTTCGCGGTACATCTGGGCGTCTTCGAGAAGTTCCTCTGGAATATCGATTTCTTCGAACTTCGCGCCAGTTTCTTCGCCGTGCCAGATCCGGGCCCGCATCGTGACCAAGTCGACCATTCCTTGGAACGTATCTTCTTTTCCGTAGGGAATCTGGATGGGGAGAGGATTCGCGGCGAGCTTTTCCCTCATCTCGGAAACGACGCTGAAAAAATCAGCTCCCGTGCGGTCCATCTTGTTCACATAAGCGATACGAGGCACGTGATATTTATTCGCTTGGCGCCATACCGTTTCCGATTGGGGCTCAACTCCGCCGACGGCGCAAAAAACCGCAACCGCGCCATCAAGGACTCGCAGGGAACGCTCGACTTCGATCGTGAAATCGACGTGGCCGGGAGTATCGATGATATTGATCCGGTTTTCCCGCCAAAAACAGGTGATGGCAGCAGACTGGATGGTAATCCCCCGCTCTTGTTCCTGGGGCATCCAGTCCATCACGGCGGTCCCTTCGTGGACCTCGCCCATCTTATGGACCTTGCCCGTGTAATAGAGAATCCGCTCGGTCGTAGTCGTTTTGCCGGCATCGATGTGGGCGGCAATTCCGATATTTCGGGTGATCAGAAGCTTTGGATCGGCAATGCCGCGGGCGGGATGGCTCATAAAAAGCGTTCTACCAAAGGGGCGCGTGGAAAAGTAGCTACAATAACAAGACGTTATCAAAAGAGATCTATCACTTGACCCATGGTAACGCGTTGCGCTATAAGCGAGTTCAACTCTTGCCGGGAGGCCGTTTTGCAATTTGTTGGTCGCCTAAAATCTCTCCTCGTCGTAGCGGTCGCCCTCGTCTTTCTATCGACGCCGGAAGCCCATGCCTTTCGGGGCGAAAAAATTGGCGATGAAGCTGAATACGCCGCTTTCCTGCAAAAGCTCTCGGTAGATGGCGTCGCCGTCTTTTTTGAATGCCAGATGCTGCAAACGCCGGTGGATTGTGAAGAGATTTCACGCGAATTTTTTCGCGCTCACGGATCGATCTTTCGTCGAGTTCCCCGCAAGGACGAGTCGGATATTTGGGTGAAGATGACCGACCGAGTAGATGCGGGAGAAGTCCGGTACATCCAGTTCGAATGGAAAGCTCGCGAAGCCATCGACACCCCGGATCTGAATCCGGCTCCCTATCGAATTGATTTTCAATCCACTCCGATCAACGTCGCGGTCAACCAGATTGCGACCCAGATGGCGGCCCACGCCGCCTACTATCTTCGTGTGATCTCTGCAGTGACTACTGACCAATCGACCGTGGTCGTATTCGAGAGCTTAAATGGAGCGGTGGGAAAAAAACCGTACGACGGGCCCCTTTTTCTCGACCTCAACATGAGCGCAAACGGCAATCGAAACGGGGCAAACTCGAGTTTTTATGCGAGCGGGACGATGAACGCGACCTACTCAACCGCGAAGTTCAAAGTCACCGCGTTTAGTCACCTCTCCCATCAGAATACGACCGCCGCGACCGCCGATGGTAAATTATCCGGCAACAACACCGCTGTTTCCTCAAGCCTCCGGGGGATCTATTCGTTTCACAAACGCTGGTCCGTAGCGATCTACGGCTACCATTACCAAGACCCGGGAAATAACGTAGACGGGATGCGCGACGCGATCACCGGGGTTGAGTGGATTCTGGTGCCCTTCCGCCAAACCCAACTCACGGAGGCCTACGTACGGGCAGGAACGGGCATCGCGGATATGGATCTTGGATCAAAAAACGCTCTCGGGTGGGATCGACGAACTTATGCCTTCCTTTTTGCGTATGGCTTTGTTCGCGTCCCATTGATCAACAACAAGCTCACCGCGTCTTTTCGAGGAAGCGCTTATCAGTACCCCGAGTTCAAAGGCTACCAGCGCTTCTCAGCGATGGCTGAGGCCACGTACCAAGTGACCGGCCAGGTTCGCCTTCAAGGAAGCTACACTCTCGATTATCGGAAACGCAGCCTGACTTTCCCGGCCAATCCCGATTATTCCAATCCTCTGCAGACTTCGTTTCTGCGAAACGCTCCGGGTTTATCGACCCAGTTTTCTCTCGGCATTGGAATCACCCTCGGAAATTCTCGCCGACAGCAGGAAGACCGTCGCTGGGTGGATTGAGAAAGAAAAGGGCCGCCTCGGTTTCCCGAGCCGGCCCTTTTGAAAACAGTTCGTACCCAAGCAGTAGATTAGCTTAGATATTAGATAACGGTTACCAGCGATAATGGGCGAATGCCTTGTTGGCTTCGGCCATTTTATGCGTGTCCTCGCGCTTCTTGAGAGCGCCGCCACGGTTGTTCGCGGCATCGACGATTTCGCCCGCGAGGCGCTCCATCATCGAGTGCTCCGGACGCCCGCGCGCCGCTTCAATCAACCAACGAGACGCCAGCGATTGGCGACGAGCAGGCTTCACTTCCACCGGCACTTGGTAGGTCGCGCCGCCGACACGGCGGGACTTCACTTCGAGAAGCGGCTTGCAGTTCTCGAGGGCTTTTTTGAACACTTTCACGCCTTCGTCGCCGCCCTTTTCTTGGGCGATGTCGATGGCGCCGTACATGATTTTCTCAGCTACGGAGCGTTTCCCTTGCACGAGCAAGGAGTTGATGAATTTCGCAACGACGATGTCGTGGAACTTCGGATCAGGCAGGATTTCCCGCTTACGGATAAATTTTTTACGACCCATTTGTCACCTCGGTGTTCGAACTCTCGGTTCGAACTCAGTGTTTGAACATCGGTTTTAGAAACGATGTTGATTGAAAGATCAGCTACGCAAACCGAACAGCGAATTACTTCGCGGCGGGTGCGGCGCCTTTCTTCGTGCCGTATTTCGAACGGCTCTGTTTACGATTCGCCACATTGCCGAAGCCGGCGACGCGGTCTTGCTCTCGCCGGCCTGTTCGAGCCTCGACAT
>CAZAKW010000165.1:0-6494 GCA_964485835.1 uncultured Bacteriovoracaceae bacterium | reverse complement strand
GTTCCATTCGCGAGAACCTAGCGAATTGAGAGTGGTATGTGGCGTCGCGCAGCCCATTCCGACTTGGCCGAGCAAAAGCAGAATGGCGAAGCGGAGAGAGGAGTGTTGGCGACCGAGCCGGTAGTCCATTGTTGGTGTATCGGCCAACCCATTCCGGTACTAAAGCGTCAAATCTTGTACGAGTGGCGGTCGGTCTTGGCCTTGCTCCTATCTAAAGTTCCGCTCAAGACGAGTTGCCCGAGCAAATCGGCGCCAAACTGGCGCGAATTTACGAAACAGTTTATCCTGTGGATGCGCCGCTTGCGTTCACGCAAGTCAAATAGATGGCGCCTCGAAATGCGAACAACTCGTACCCTCCAGATGCACGCTTATTCTTCTTCTTCTCGAAAGCTACTCTGTGGACCTTGCGTGATCGCCGGTTTAGGTCTTGTTTTTTTATCTGCGGCCCTCTTTGCAGTCCCGGCGTCCGCGGGTTTATGGGGAGCATTTCCAAAAAAATGTCGAAGTCTTATCGCGGTCGCCACCCAGGAGAAAACTAACGTGGAAATCGGCGTTACGACCCTAGCCAGCGACGGGACCCAGAGAGTTCGTGAAGTCCAGGATGCGGCCATGCTTCCGCGAGGATCGGCGGTGTTGACGAGCGCGGGCGGGCTCTCGGACCAAGGAATTTTGCACCTGATCCACGCGGCGACTGGAAGTATGACCCGCGAAGGCGGGGCGTTCGAACCTACGATCGAAAGCGTGGCCCTTTCCATTAAAAACTCGGTGAAGCTTGCCGAGCTTTTCGGCCACAAGCGGATCGCAATCCCGTTTATCGGTGGCAAAGTATTCGTTGATCGGATCGGCGTCCCCCCGGAACAGCTTGCAGAAGCGATCGTCCACTCGGCTGTTAAATCACGTGAAAAAATTGAGATTCGTTTTGTGACTTTTGGGTCGGAAGACACGAAGCTTTTTCAACGAGTGGTTGGGCGGCTGACCCCACCGGACTTGCTTTCGTCAGTTGCGGTCGTTTCTGGATCGATCGTCGATTTCAGCCTCCACGGCGCGTCCGTGATCGTGAATGCGGCAAATATGGAAGTGCGTTTCGGAGGCGGGCTTTCCGAGGTAATCGCGCGTGCGACCGGCAACCCGGTGGCTATCGAGCGAGAGGCGGCCGATCTTATCGCCGACTTCTACCGAGCGCGCTAGAGGGCGACGGCACTGCCAAACTCGTAAACATCTGGATCCTTCGCGCCAGGCTTCCGAATTTTGAACTGATATAGATTCCCAGCCATCGAAAGTAAGTAAATCGACTGGGTCGTGGCGTCGTAAGTCGGATTGGCGGAGAATCCAGAGCCATCGCCTACGTTGAAGCGATAAAGTCCCTTGCCAGTCGTTTTGTCCACCACGTAAAAGTACTGTGACGAAGACGCGAACATTGCGTAACGGTCGGTTAACACAACGGTCGTCGGCACACCGCGATCGACTTCAAACTTCCAAAGGACTTTCGCGTTCTCCCGAGAAAGCGCGTAAACCGTTCCGTCGCTTGAGGGCAGGTAAAGGGTCTGGTCTTCGGCGGTCACTTTGCGCGCGCCGCCGGCGTCAAACCGCCAAATCGTATTCCCTCCTCCGCGTTTCATCGCGTAAAGCGCGCCATCATAAGAAGGCTGGTAAATCGTTTCCCCAACGAGCACGGGATCCGCATCGACGTCGGTAAACTTCGTCGATATTTGGAGTTTGCGCTCCCATTTCAATCCGCCTTCTTCGAGGGAGACCGCGACGATGAATCCGTCGCTCATCCCCGCCATCACTTCGTTTCCATCGACGAGTGGCGAGGAAACGGCGTTGACGACGGTCGTCTGCGGGCTACGGCGTTTATAGGTCCACAGGAGTTTGCCCGTACCCGCGTCCAGCGCGAAAATCGTGTCGTCCGCACCCGTGACGAAAAGGCGACCGCCGACGACCGTTGGACGGGAAACCAACGATTGGCGGGTTTCGAACTTCCAGTTCTGCTTTCCAGTATCCGCGTTCAGGGAATAAAGAAATCCGTCGGCGGCGCCGAAGTAGACGCTTTCTCGATCCACTAAAAGATCCGAGACGACTCCCCCACTAACCGGAAAGTTCCAGCGTCGGCGCAAGAGTGCCGGATAAATTGAAGTCACTCCCGTCGAGCGATTTCCAAAGATCAGCGTATTCGTGTAAATCACGGAATTCGAGTATTCAAATCCGCGCTCGTTGGCTTCGTATTGCGTCGTGCGGGTGGGTAATGTCCATCCACGCACCAAGATCTTCGTATCGGCCTTCAAGTCGCGGTGAAGGTTTTTGCCGGCGCAGCCACTAGCTAAAAAGAAGAGAAAAGAAAGTGCCAGCAAGCCAAAGAAAATCGGCCCTATGCTTCGGGACCGCCGGTCTTGCTGGACGTTCATAGCGAAGCTTTCTTCGTTTCGGCAAAGCGGGCGTGTTCGGTTCCCGGCAAACGTTTTTCGATGCTTTCGTAGGTCGTCTTCGCGCCCGCCGAGTCGCCCAATAGGGTTTGGCAGCGTGCTTTACCACGAAGAAGCTCGCCTAATAAAGGACCGGCACCGGAGTTAATCCCGCGTTCAAATGTCTTGATCGCATCTGCGCAGTGCCCCAGCGCCTCTTCCGCATATCCTAAGTTGTACAGCGCTGCGACCGAGTGTTCCTTTGAAGGCGCTTGATTCGCAGCCGATTCAAACCACTGCCGAGCCTTTTCGTAGGCGTCGACGCCGCCTCCGTGATCGAAATAGATGCTCCCGAGTTCCATCTTGGCGTCGAACCCCGCTAAGGTATTCGGGTAAGTCTGCGCGACGTCCGACAAGGCCACCACGGCGCCTGGTAAATGCGAACCAACATCAAATCTCAAAAAATCTAAGCTAGGCGCGGCAGGAGCGGGTTCGGCTTTCTTTGCGTCCGCTTTTTTTGGTAAGGGCTTCGCAAGAGTTGCGGAGTAGGCGGTGAGTTCCGTTTCCAAAGTTTTTCGCGCTTTAAAGAGCGCCTCGGAGGCTTCCAACCGAAATGCGTTTCGCTTCGTAAGATAGAGACTCGCCGCCAAAGTGGTTGCGAGCAAGATCACAACCCCGGCGAAGAGCAATCGTCGCTGCTTAGATGCTGACATGGCGATATGAGTCATAGAAGTCGAGATAACGTCCGACGAACCTGTGGAAGGCGAGAGCGTATTAGCCATAGATTTGGTTTAAGGGAGGCCCTGAGGGTTGTCAAAAGGAAAGACCCCCGCTACCCTTTTAGAACATGAATCGGATCAAGGGCTTAATCAGTCTTGGTGTGCTGTCGGCTTTTTATTTTTTTGCGGCCGACGGGGTGCGGGACGCCTCCGCTCGGGATCTTCAAGGACGCCTCGGGCTTGGCTACAACGCGCAGTTCGCGAACTTCCGAGATACGAATGGCGGCGTTCCCGCTGTCGCCGCGAAATACGCCATGACGAAAGACCTCGCCGTGGAGGGCGTGCTGGGAGTCGCCACGACCAAGCCCGCCAACTCTGTGATTGGTTTGAAATTCTTTAAGACCCTCTTTTTCGAAACCAATTTGAATTTTTACGGAATGCTTGCGGGTGGTTTAGTCACTGCGAATAGTAATTCGGGGGTGGACCTCCAAGGAGGATTCGGCTCGGAATTCTTCATCCCCGGACTTGAGAGCATCGGATTTTCTTTCGAAGTCGGCGGCCAGCTGACGAATCTTTCCGGATCGATGGTCTTTAGAACGATGGGGGCCTCGTTCCTACATGCGGGCATGCGCTTTTATTTCTAGATCGTTTCGTCTGATCTTTCTTTTTGCGATCGCCTTCGCCTTTGCTCCCTCGCGTCTGGTTCTCGCGGTCGAGCCTCCCCCGCCCGTTTCGGCGGACCCGACGTTTGTCGACGAAGGCGCCGGGGCCAGTCGGACGCAGCAACCTGAGGAGGACGATTTTCGCGAAACTCCCTATACGAGTTTCGGGGAATTCAACGACGAGGAAGAAACCGAGGACATGCGGTTTTTCCAGCACGGCCGGTTCTTCGGAGTCAGTTTAGGGCTTGGATACGAAGGCGCGATGGGCAATCGCGGCGCGCTTTACACCGGCGGGTTGCCCGCTCTGGAAGTCCGTGTGCACTACTGGTTTGATTTCAACTTCGCCCTCACGCTCGGAGTTTATTCGGCGAAACACCAGTACACCGGCACGCGGGACGGCGTCGATCCTGCGGAGAAAAATGATTTCAGCCTTTTCAAGTACGGTGCGGAACTTCGCTATTACTTCGATACCCGAGACGCTACGGCTCCGGTGACCTTCGCGGGCCCGTTCCTGCTTGCCGGTATTGGCAACTACTCGAAATCGGAGTCTTCGGTGACTTCGCCGGGCGCCGTCGCACGGGACAATGCGATGGGCCTTTCGTTCGGCGGCGGTCTCGAGTTTCCTTTGAAACCGAGAAAATCCTATTTAAACCTGGAAGCGAAATTCCATTCCGTGAGCTTCAACGATACGGGGCTCCCGGTCCTCACCGCCGGCGGTACGACGGTTCCGGATACAAGCGGTCTTTTTTTCACCGTGCTCGCGTCGATTCTTTTTACGTACTAGGCGGCGTCCTATTCGTCGTCGCCGAGAAGCTTGTAATCCTTCTCGAGATCGGCCGCCAGATCCGGATCTTCGCGAAACTCGGTATTTTCGTCGAAGTTCTCCGAGTCTAATTCCATCGCGTGAATCCCGTCGTCTTTACGAAGCGGCTGGGACTTTCGACCGCGGGAGGTGAGCTCAAGTTTCCGGCGCGGGCCTTTGCGGCTCTTGCCCTCGACGAAGAGAATCCGAATCGGCGTACCCATAAAACCCCATTTTTCCCGAATGGCGTTGATCAGGTGGCGTTTCAAGCTGAAATGCACCTTATCAGGATTGGAGACGTGGCAAACGAACGTTGGTGGGTGCCGGGAAACTTGGTGGCACATGTAGAATCGCACGTCGCCGGGATTATGGACTTCCGCCTCCGCGCGCACCCAATCGGTGAACTCATGCGTGGAAATCCGTAGTCTTCGCTGTTCGAGGATGTCGTAAACCAAGTCGCCTAGATCCTTGAATCCCGTGCGGTTTTTTGCCGAGACGAACATGATCGGGGCGTATTTAAGGAAACCAAATTTATGCCGAAGCGTTTCGGCGGCATCCTCTTTCGAGAGGTCCTTATTGCCCCGCTGCGTGTCCCACTTGTTCATCATCAAAATCACGGAGCAACCGACTTCCTCGATCAATCCTGCGATTTTCTCGTCCTGATCGGTCGTGCCCGTTTCCCCGTCGAGCATGAGAATCGCGACGTTCGCGCGCTCGATCGCCTTGCGGGACTGGATGATCGAAAGAACCTCGACCCCTTGCTCGGTTTTCGATTTTCGGCGAATTCCCGCCGTATCGATCAGGACCAAAGGACGCCCCCCGATTGCGCAGAGGGAATCGATCGAATCGACGGTCGTGCCCGCGACCGGACTCGTGATCATCCGTTCCTCGCCCATCACGGCGTTGATAAACGTCGACTTCCCGACGTTGGGTCTCCCGATGATCGCGATGCGAGGCACGCGGTCTTCCGTGTTTTCGGCCGCCTCCGGGGTAATCTTCTCGGCGGTCACTAAGTGTTCGATGATGGATTCTTGAAGCGTCTCGATCCCGCGATTGTGTTCCGCGCTGATCCCAAGAATCGTTTCGATCCCGCTTTCGTAAAACTCGTTGATCATGTCGGCATGGACCGAGTCGTCGACTTTATTAACGGCGGCGATGATCGGAATGCTGCGATTTTTCATCCCGGAACGGACCATTCGGTGCACGACTTCTTGGTCGGCCGGGGTAAAGCCGGTTTGTCCATCGAACAGCGCCACGACGACGTCCGCGCGTTCCAGCGCGGTGCGAACCTGGAATTGGATTTCCTCGCCGAATCGATCCCCGCCCAAGCCGCCGGTATCGATGATGTTCACGATATAGCGCTGCCCTTTCACCCACCATTCGACTTGTTCTTCGAGGCGGTCACGGGTAACTCCGGGTTCGTCCAGCACGAGCGCGCGTTTAGATCCGTAAAGGCGATTGAAAAGCGTACTTTTTCCGACGTTCGGGCGTCCGACGATCACAATGCGGGGAGCGTTCATTTTCGGGGCGTTACGTATGATCATGATGCGGGTTTCTTTTTCTTGAAATCGTTTTTCGGTAGGTCGTATCCAAGCGCGCGCAGACGCTCCGGATCCTTGCTCCAGTCCTTGAGGACTTTCACGTTAAGGCCCAGGAAGATCTTGGTCTCGAGGAACTTTTCGATGTTTTCGCGGGCAGAGGAGCCGATCTCCTTGATTTTCGACCCCGCGGCGCCGATGACCATCCCCTTCTGGCTATCGCGCTCGACGTAAATAACGGCTTCAATCCGGATCGGTGTCGCCTCTTCGTCGAATTTTTCGATCGCGAACCCCCAGCCGTAAGGGATCTCTTCGCCGAGTTTCCAGAAAAGCTGCTCCCGGATCTTCTCCGCCACGAAAAATTTCGTGGG
>CAZAKW010000164.1:2614-6527 GCA_964485835.1 uncultured Bacteriovoracaceae bacterium | reverse complement strand
TGAAAACCGGCGACTACCGCGCGCAACTTACCGCCTTCGGCCGAGACTACCAGCGCGCCCGGATCACTTCCTTTCGCCCTGTAGGGCCAACGACGACGCTGGTTCAAATCCAAAACGCCGGAACTGCCTACGTCTTAGGCGCGACGCACTCGCAGGATCTCCGTCTCTTGCCGATCTTCGATATCGGCACGCGCACAACGTTCCAGCGCTCCCAGATCCGGGAGCTCAACGCCGACTTTCCTTATAGCCCCGAATGGGTGGGGATTCTCCGCTTGGATCTCCATAATCCCGACAACACTTACGGTGTCTTAGTCGCGAATAAAGTCTCGTCGAATTACGGGATCTATTCGGAATCCACAAACTCTACCAGCGTGATGCCCGGCTACTATTATATGGACGTCGCTTTACGGGCCCGGGTTTGGAGAATCGTCGAAGTAACCGCCGGGGTCGAAAACGTTTTTGATCGTCCGATCCAGTTCCGCTTCCAAAACGTAGACGAAGGCCGAGTTTATACGCTCTCGGCGTCAGCACAGTTCTAGAGACGCGTCAGAAACTCAGAACATCGTATTCGAGTTCGCGGGCTTCGCCTCGACGGGTTGGACGGCGTCCCAGTGCTCGACGATCTTGCCGTTTTCGAGCCGAAAAATGTCGATCGCCGCGACGCCGGGATCCTTCGGGTTATCGCGCGAATGAGCGTGGACGACGACAAGGTCGCCTTCGGCGATGATGCGCTTAATCTCGGTCGACGCCTTCGGATTTTTTTTAAAATGGCCGGTGAAGTACTCGATGAACGGCTCCGGGCCGTCCTTCACGAAGGGATTGTGTTGGATGTACTTCGGTCCAACGTACTTTTTCATCGCCTCCGCCGGGTTGCGTTTCACGAAGGCCGTTTCGTAAAAGTCGCGGACTGCTTGCTTGGCGTCGGCGAGGGCGGAACCGGAGAAAAAAAGAAAAAAGAGAGCTAAAGCAGTTTGACGCATAGGAACCCCACTTTAGATGACTCGTTCTAAAGGGGCAATCCGGCAAAAATCTTATCCACTTCTTTAAACCCAAAGCAGCGCAACCAATGCCCTCAGCCAACCGCGAAGCTTGGTTATGAAATGCAATCTCGACCAAACTGAAGTTTATCTGGATAAATTAAGTATGCGAAATTTCTTCCGATCAACCCTCTACCCGATTGCCAAATTTTTTATTTTTATCATCGCCCTACAGGGGGTTTTCACCGCATCCGCGCAAGCGATGGTTCGCGTCGGTGACATCGCATTTTATGACGCAAGAACCTCCGACGGCATTCAAGGGAAAGCCACTATTAGCGTCGATTCGTACGATGCGGAGCGCAAGACCTTAAAATTCAAATATACTTTGGCCCTCGAGGGTCATGAAAATCGGAACGTAACCAATTACGAAGCCGAAGACCTCGAAGAGATGCGGAGTTACACCAAGGAACTCCCGTTGATATTGTTTCCGCCCATCTGCAAAAAGTTAGGCGGTGGCCGTGTCCGAAGAGTCGCCGTGCCTGCGGGCAAGTACTTAGCCTGCGCTGGTACTGATGATTCCGATAATGAATTTAGCATGAGTCCTTTTGTTCCTTTCGGTATCCTGAAAGGGACAACCGCTACCGACTGGTTCGGCGATGAGGTCGTTACGATGACGCTCACCGGTTTTAAGCGCGGGAAACGATAGTCGAGCGTCGGAATCTACGCATCTCCGACCAAAATTTTCCTTCCGGTGGTGATCCCCGTTGAGCGGAAATTGAGGATCTTGACTGATTCAAATTGACGCAATGCGCATCACCGTTTTCCCTTGCCCTTTCGCCCTCTCCCTCCTAAAACCAGACACCTACTACACACACCCCGGAGACTCGTGGTGCCTGCGGTTCGAAGCTCCTCCCGGAGCGGAGAGTCGACAGGTTAAATCGGGGTGGAGGAAATAACCGCGGAAGTCGAAGACCTCGTCGTATTCTTGCCCGTTCGGGCTCGCATCCTTCCTGGAACTCCGTCTCCCGCAAAAACTGAGAGATCACAGGAGTATTCACATGCCACAAATTACGATGCGCGAGCTACTAGAAGCAGGCGTCCACTTCGGCCACCAAACCCGTCGCTGGAACCCAAAAATGAAACCGTACGTCTTCGGCGCACGCAACGGGATCTATATTATCGATCTCCAAAAGACGGTCGATTTGACCCGTAAAGCCTGCGACTTCACCGTGAAGATCGCTTCCGAAGGTAAGAAAGTTCTTTTCGTCGGCACGAAGAAACAAGCCAAGGACGTCGTGCAAGAAGAAGCCATGCGTTCAGGTATGCACTTCGTCACCCACCGCTGGCTCGGCGGAATGCTCACAAATTATCAAACCGTGAAAGCTTCCATCGACCGGATGAAGAAATTCGAAGCCTTGAAAGAATCCGAAGCTTGGAAAGACACCCCTAAAAAAGAACAGTCCAAGATCGACCGCGAACTCACGAAACTCAAAGAGTCCCTCGGCGGAATCGAAGACATGAAAAAACTTCCCGGCGCGATCTTCGTGATCGACACCGAAAAAGAGCACATCGCCGTTAAAGAAGCGAAAAAACTCGGCATCCCGACGATTGCCGTCGTCGACACGAACTGCGATCCAACGGGCGTAACCCACGTGATCCCAGGAAACGACGATGCGATCCGCTCGGTTCGCCTCTTCTCGAAATTGATCGCCGATAGCTGCATGGAAGGCGCTAAAATCTTTCAAGAGAAGCTCCGCGCTCAAGACAAGCCGATGGACGAATCCGAAGACACGACCGAGAAAAAAGTGTCTAAATTCGAAGGCGACATCGACCTTCGCGGTCCAGACGAAGCCGACCTTGAAGCGGCCGTCGAAGGCGAAGCAGTGGAAGGCGCCGCCATCGAAGGTACCGAAACTCCGAAGGCCTAACTCCGTTACTCGAACAGGAGAACTCAAATGGAAATTACCGCAAGCAGCGTAAAAGAACTCCGGGAAAAAACCGGCGCAGGAATGATGGATTGCAAGAAAGCCCTGGGCGAAGCTCAAGGCGACTTCGAGAAAGCCGTCGAATACCTGCGTAAAAAAGGCATGGCCTCGGCCGCGAAAAAAGCGGGCCGCGCCACCAAAGAAGGCACGATCCACTCGCTCGCAAGCAGCGACGGAAAAGCTTCGGTCCTCGTCGAAATCAACTGCGAAACCGACTTCGTCGCGAAGACGGACCAGTTCAAAAAATTCGTGAACGACGTGGCAAGCCATGTCGCGATCGCGAATCCGACAGACGCAACCGCTCTTCTCTCTCAGAAATTCTTCGCCGACTCCTCAAAGACGGTGGAAGACGTTCTGCGTGAAGCGATCGCGACTCTGGGCGAAAACATGGTGATCAGCCGCTTCGTTCGCTATCCGAACTCGGCGACGACCGCTACGAAGAGCTACATCCACGCCGGTGGAAAGGTCGGCGTGCTCGTGGAGTTCGGCATGAATTCGGCCAAGAGTTCCGATCCTGTGTTCCTTGAGTATGCCCACAACGTGGCGATGCACATCGCGGCGGTTATGCCGCAATACGTGAATCCCCAAGACGTACCGGCGGACCTGGTCGCGAAGGAAAAAGAAATCGCCGTCGCCCAGATGCAAGCTTCCGGGAAGCCCGCGAACGTGCTCGAGAAGATCGCCGAAGGGAAGATCAACAAGTATTTTGAAGATACTTGCCTCGTGAAACAGCCGTTCGTGAAAGAGCCAAGTAAATCGATCGAGAAGTACACGAAGGAAACTTCGACTACGCTCGGTGAGAATATCGTGATCAATCGTTTCGCCCGCTTCGTCCTCGGTGAGGGCGCCAAGTCCGAAACGGAATCAAACTAAGTCAGTCCCAAAAGGGGAGGCTCCAAAGAGCCTCCCCTTTTTTCAAAGTGTCTCGTCCTCAGTATTTGTTTCCGTAAC
>CAZAKW010000164.1:0-2604 GCA_964485835.1 uncultured Bacteriovoracaceae bacterium | reverse complement strand
CAGGGAGCTTTTCCGATGACCCCCGCGAAAAAAAGAAGCGAACCCTATAAACGCATCCTCCTGAAACTTTCCGGCGAAGCGCTTGCCGGCGAAAACGGTTTCGGCATCGACACCGCGATTCTCAACGAAATCGCCGACGAGATTAAACACATCCGTTCGCAGGGCGTGGAAATTGCGATTGTCTTGGGCGGCGGAAACATTTTCCGCGGCATCAAGGGAGCGACGAGCGGCATGGACCGCGCGAGCGCCGACTACATGGGAATGCTTGCGACCGTGTTGAACTGCCTGGCCCTTCAAGACGCACTCGAGCGTAAAGAAGTTTTCACCCGCGTGCAAAGCGCCATCGGCATGCAAGAACTTGCCGAACCCTATATCCGCCGCCGAGCGATTCGCCATTTGGAAAAAGGCCGCGTCGTAATCTTCGGTGCGGGTACTGGAAATCCTTACTTTACGACGGATACCACCGCCGCCCTACGCGCGATGGAAGTCGGTTGCGAAGTCGTTCTGAAAGCCACCAAAGTCGATTACGTCTACGACTCCGATCCGATGCTCAATAAAGACGCCAAACCTTTTACGGATCTCTCGTACTTGGACGTCCTCTCGCGGGGACTTAAAGTGATGGATTCGACCGCAATTTCGCTCTGTATGGATAACCAGCTCCCGATCGTCGTGTTTAATCTCCACGAAAAAGGGGCGCTGACTCGCGTCGTGAACGGCGATGCGGTCGGCACGCTGGTTAAAGGTTAACGCTTTACCCAAACGTCCACCGAAAGGAAAAAACGATGTCGAAGCAAATCATCGATCAATTCGGAGTCACTGCCGATAAGTCGCTCGCCTCCTTGAAAAACGAACTCTCCAAAGTCCGTACCGGTCGCGCCTCCACGAACCTCGTCGAGCCCGTCCAAGTCGATTACTACGGAACACCGACTCCACTTTCCCAAGTCGCCAACGTCACGACCCCCGATGCCCGCACGATCCAAATCGCTCCATGGGAGAATTCGATGCTCGCTGCGATCGAAAAGTCGATCCACGCCGCGAACCTGGGCCTGACTCCGCAAAGCGACGGAAAAGTCGTGCGGATCAGCGTACCGGCGATGACCGAAGAGCGTCGTAAGGAAATGGTCAAATTGATCAAAAAAATCGGCGAAGACACGAAGGTTGCAATCCGCAATTCCCGCCGCGATTCGAACGAAGAAGTGAAAAAAGCCGAGAAGGCCAAGACCGTCACCGAGGACGAGTCCAAAAAACTCCAGGAACAGGTCCAGAAAAAGACTGACGAGAAAATCGCCGAAGTCGACAAGCTGATCACCTCGAAAGAGAAGGAAATCATGACGATCTAGTCGATCGTCGTTTTCCCCCGATGCTTTCTCGCACGCCTAAACACATCGCGATTATCATGGATGGCAACGGACGCTGGGCGCAGCGCCGTCGCCATCCTCGCGTATTCGGACATATCCGCGGTGCCTCGCGTATCCGCGCGATCGTCGAGGAAGCCGATCGCCTCGGGGTGAAGGCGCTCACGCTTTACGCATTTTCGACCGAGAACTGGACGCGCCCCGAAGACGAACGTTCCGTGCTGTGGAAACTTCTCGTTAAGTTCCTCAAAAAAGAAGAAGCGGAACTGGCGCGCAGACACGTCTGCCTGCGAGTTATCGGCGAGATCGATCGCCTTTCTCCCGACGTTCGCGCGGTGCTTGATCCGGCGATCAAGCGACTGTCGGGCAATACCGGATTACAGCTCACTTTCGCCGTCTCGTACGGTTCTCGGCGCGAAATCCTTCGCGCCGCCCAGTTGTTCGCCAAAGAATGCGAACAAGGACGGCACAAACCCGAGGACCTCGACGATACCCTTTGGGAGAAATACCTCTGGACGGGCGACCTCGGCGAGCTCTCGGACGTCGATTTGGTGATTCGCACGTCGGGCGAGTACCGAGTGTCAAATATTCTCCTCTGGCAATCCGCCTACGCAGAATACATTTTTATAGAGAATTGCTGGCCTGAATTCGCCCCGGACGATCTCCGTCAGGCGATCGAATCATACGCGAACCGGGATCGGAGATTCGGCGGATTACTGCCGCCCTCTTCCGTCTCGGCGCTGACTTAGGAGCGTCCCCATAGTGACCCCAGAACTAAAGAAACGAATCCAAACGGCTGCGCTCGGCGTCGCCGTATTGATCTTCCTCCTGACTTTCGGCGGAGGGATCGGCGCCGTCCTCGTTGCCTCGGTGCTCTCGATCGCGATGCTCTACGAATTCACGGGCATAACCCTGTCGCTACCGGATCAAAAAGAGAAACGGTTTACGATTCTCGGCTGTGCGTGGCTGCTCCAGGCGATGAATTTCTGGATGGCGGGCGCGGAGTTCGCGCTGGTTTGCTTTTTTTTCCTGGGCATGACCGCCTATTTTCTATTCACTGCCGATCGCCACCACGGAGACGCGCTCAAGCAGCATTACATGGAGCTGACCTTTACGGTTTTCGGATTTATCTACCTCGCCTTTCTCCCCACTTATCTCGTCGCGCTACGAACGACCGCGTTTGGGATGCATTGGACTCTGCTTTTCCTTTTTATCGTCTGGGCAAACGACGTTGGTGCGTACTTCGCCG
>CAZAKW010000163.1:0-6550 GCA_964485835.1 uncultured Bacteriovoracaceae bacterium | reverse complement strand
ATGCTCCATCGGAGCACCGCGCTTCCGTAAATCAACCGTGCCGTCGCAAAGGGAACGCTCGCCGGCGATCGCGGATGCGCCTGCGCCCGTAACGATCAAAAACGCGACAACTTTCGTGAGTAAAAAAATTATTCGCATAAGGGCCCCTCCCCGACTCGAGAATTGAAGTGTCCCCGATTTTGGACGAGAGTCAAAAAATGGAACTCCTCATCGTCGGTGCCGGAGCGATCGGTTCGGTCTACGGTTATCTTGCTTCGCGTGCCTCGCTCGCTGGTGGTTGCCGGATCACCTACTTAGTCAAGCCCAAGCATCGTGCCGAGCTTCTCCAGGGGCGCCGCCTTTACGCTTGGAAAGGGAAACGCGCGGAGGCGGTAAATTTCTCGGAATTTGGGGTGATTTCGTCGTTCGAGGAAGTCGCTGCGAAAAAATTCGACGCCGTCTTGATCACTCTCCCTTCCGATAAATTTCGTGCAGAGGGTTGGCTCGACGAGCTTCTCCGCGCCGCGGGCCCCACCCGCATTTGGAGCCTCCAGCCGAGCTCCGAAGATCAGGAGTTGCTCCGCGCCAAAATGGCCGTGCATTTCGGTCCGGCCGGGCCTGCCAATATCGTCTTCGGACGGATTCCGATTATCGCGTATCTGGCCCCCATGCCGGGAGAAGATTTCCAGGAACCGGGCTACGCGTACATCGTCCCTCCTTTCGCGAAGGCGATCTGGTCTTCGCCAACCAAAGACGCGGCGGAGGAAGCTTCCGTTCTCTTTCAACACGGAGGACTCCCATCAAAAACCGCCCCTGAGGATTTCGTTCCCAATCTAACCCCAGAAGCGCTCCTACGATGCGTGGTCGCTGGACTCGAACGGTGCGGCTGGTCGTTTGATCGCTTCAAGCATGGAGAAAATATCCATCTCGCCGCCGGGGCCATGCGTGAAATGACCGCGATTCAAGCTCGTGCTCTCGGCGTTCCGGATTCCAGCGCGACGATGGTCGGTCGGCTCGTGGCATCCCCTTTCGGTATTCGCAATGCGCTTTCTTTGGTCTCGAAACTCATGCCCTTTGATTTCGAGTCGTTTCTGCGCGTCCACTTCACCAAGGTCGAGGGGCAGATGCACTTAAATCTCGACGAAACGATCCGTCGTGGAAAAAGCCTCCGGCTTTCAACCACGAACCTCGTTTTGCTACGCGGGCGAGCCAGAAAAGACGCATAGCAGCGTGCGCCCTGGTTGCGTCAAGAATTCGTCCCCCTCTTCTTGCAATTCAACCTTCGTTTGGTACGGTCGAGTCGCAAGGTAACCGGGCGATCATCCGATCGAACAAGTTTGGTTTTACGGGACCGTGGGGGTTGACTCAGATGCGCGTTAAGCGATTAGAAGTACAAGGATTTAAGTCCTTTAAGGACAAGACCGTTATCCATTTCGACCATAACATCACGGGTATTGTCGGACCGAACGGATGCGGAAAATCCAACATCGTCGACGCCTTTTTTTGGGTGATGGGCGAGCAATCCCACAAACACATGCGAGCCAGTGGCTCGGAAGACCTCATTTTCAATGGCTCTTCGAAATACTCCCCGCTTGGTTTTGCCGAAGCGACGCTCGTGCTTGAAACGGATTTCGCCGATTCTGAAAACGCACCTGCCGGCGCCAGTGTAAAGGATCTCCCCCTCCATCTGCGCACGAAAGAAATCGGCGTCACCCGACGTGTTTACCGTACCGGCGAAGGCGAATACTTTATCAACGGCGTACAGGCCCGCCTTAAAGATATCCACGAACTCTTCATGGATACCGGCGTCGGAGCCAAAGGGTACTCGATCATCGAGCAAGGCCAGATCGGCAAGATCGTTAATGCCAAGCCCGAAGACCGCCGCGTGCTGATCGAAGAGGCGGCCGGGATCGCCAAATACAAAGCGCGTAAAAAAGAATCGCTTCGAAAAATGGAATCCGCGCATTCGAACCTCTCCCGGTTGAACGACGTGATTACCGAAATCGAACGCACACTGAATTCCCTGGAACGCCAGGCGCAAAAAGCATCGACGTACAAAAAGTACAAAGAAGAACTCCTTGAAAAAGAGATGACCTGGGGGCGCCGGAAAAACCGCGTCCTTCGCGTCCGCCTTGACGATTTGCGAGCCAAACGCGAAGTGCTTGAACAAGAACTCGCGGGCTTAAAAGCGGAACTCTCGACCGCGGAAGTTTCGATCGAATCCGACCGGATCGAGCAGCTGACCCTTTCGAAATCCACGGAAGCGCTTCAAGCCGAAATCTCCGAGAAATCCTCGGAACTGACGCGCGCCCAGTCCGCGCTCGACCTTTCTCGCCGACGCCAATCCGATCTTTCCACCCAGCTTGAGATGCTGACCGCGGAAAAAGCGGATCTCGAAGTCGCCATCGCGACCGAGAAAGAGAAAATCTCTGGCCTTGAATCCGAAAATGAAAACGCGGCTTCCGAGTTTTCGGCCGCGGCCGAGCGCGTTTCTGAACGCGAAGACGACGTTCGAACGGAGCGCTCGAGCACCGAAGAAGCGCGCCGAGGTCTCGATGCCGCAAAACGCGAATTGATGGCCGGGATCGCGAAATCCTCGGATTTAACCGCTCGGATCGCTTCGCTTGAAGCAAAAGCCGCGTCGGCTCAAACCCAGATCGAACGTTTGGAATCCCAGGCTTCCTCGCTTGAAGAGCGCGTAACGACCGCTCGCGAAGAAGCCGAGCGCGTTCGGGAAGCCGCGGCCAAAGTCGCGGAAACGAAAACGGCTCGCCAATCCGCTGCCGCCGAAGCGGCGCAAGCACTCGAGACTCGCGAAGCCTCAATCAAGATCGCTCGCCGCGAATTAGAAGACGCGAATCGCCTCCTCGTGAAACAGCGTTCGAAACTTCAATCGCTCGAAGAACTCGCCGCTGCGCTTGAAGGGTACGGCGACGGACCCCGCTCGATCTTGGATTGGGCGAAAGAAAATGGAAAAGACTCAAGCCTGCGCGCCCTTGCCGAAGGTCTGGAAATCGAAGCGGGTTACGAGTCTTCCGTGGAAGGTTACCTCGAAGGAAAACTCGAAACCTTAGTCACGCACGACGCTAGCTCCGCGATCGAAGCGCTTCGCGCGCTTTCCTCCGGTTCTCGCGGTCGCGCGGGAATTTTAATCGCCGGCTCCGCTGCCTCGACCTCTTCGTCGACGCCGGAAACGGTTCGGAAAACCTTGGCGGCAGCCGGTTTCTCGGTCGAAGGCCAGCTCTCAAACTTTGTTCGTCCGAACGCAAAACTCGACGGCGCCACTGCGGACGCCGCGGTTCGAATGCTTGCGAACGCATTCGTTGTCGAATCCATGGACCCCCTCGCCGCTTTCCTCTCCGGCGGATCCGCAGGCGACCTCGCTGGGTATTCGATTGTTTCGCGTGATGGCAGTGCGTTCGACGCCGACGGCGTATTACGTGGCGGCGCGGTCCAGAACGATCGGTCCGCTTCCCTGCTGGGGCGAAAGAAATCAATCGAAGAGCTCACGACCGAAGTCGCCGCGCTTGAGACTTCGTTTTCCTCCCGCGAAAACGAAGTGGAGACGCTATCCGCCGAACTCGAAATTTTCCGTGAGAAACTTGCGACCGCTCGCGAAGAGTTCCAGGCCGCCCAGATCGAAACGGCAACCATCGAACGGGACGTCCAGACGGCGTCCCGCCAGCTTCAAGATGCTCTTTCTAATCAAGAACTCGTCGCCTACGAACTTGAAGAGATGCGCAAGGAAGCGACTCAAGCCCTCTCCACTAAAGAAGCGTCGGCCTCCGAGATGGAAGAGATCCACTCGAACCGTTCGATCTTGGAAGAACGAATCGCAACCGGCGAGGCGACCTTAGAAAGCCTCGAAGCGAAGCTTCGCGAGTCGGAAGAAGCGCTCTCGATTCTCAAGATCCAGGAAGCCGGGCTTCGCGAACGTGCGAATTCGGTTAAGCGGGAGCTTGATTCCGGGCTTGGCTTGATCCGCGACCGCGAACGCCGCCTAAACGACGTTACCCGCCAGCTCGACCGTGCGACCAACGAGAACGAAGAACACACCGGGGGCGACGAGGAATTCGTCGTCCGCATCGAGGAGCTCACGCTTGCGCTTGCGGAACGCCGACGGGAGTTCGCGGAACTTCGCGATCGTCTTGAGATCGTTTCGACGAAAGTGAACGGCGCCTTGGGACAAATCAAGGAACTCCATTCTGAGGGCGATGCTCGCACCTCGACGGCCAACCAATACTCGCTCGATATTGAGCGGATGACGGCTGATCTCTCGCACTTGATCCAAAACCTCGAGGAGAAGTATGGACCGGGATGCTTGGACGCTCCCGCCGTTTCGCCGATTCAAGAAGAGATGAACGACCCGGTCGTGACGATCGAGATGAGCTCGGAAGAAGAGCAGATCTTATCCGAGGAAGTCGAACGGCTCCGCGAGCGGCTTCGACGCTTGGGCGACGTCAACCCGACCGCCGTCGAAGAGTACGAAGAGAAAAAGAAACGCTTCGATTACCTGATGACCGAGAAGAACGACCTTCTCAAGTCGATTGACGACCTGAACGAAGCGATCGAGCACATCAACAAGACTTCCGAGGAGCGCTTCCGCAAGGCTTACGATGCGATCGCGGATCGTTTCGAGCGCCTGTTCCCGATTATTTTCGGCGGCGGCCAATCGAAACTTTCCCTCGTTTACCCGGAAGGATCGAACGATATTCTCGAGGCGGGGATCGACATCCTCGCGCAGCCTCCCGGCAAAAAAGTCGTGAATATCGGTCTGCTTTCCGGCGGAGAGAAAGCTTTGACGGCTGTCTCTCTGATTTTCGCGATCTTCATGGTCAAGCCTTCGCCGTTCTGTATTCTCGACGAGGTGGACGCCCCGCTGGACGATGCGAACATCGGGAAGTTCAACGCCCTCCTCCGCGAGATGTCGTCTAAGTCCCAGTTCATCATCATCACCCACAATAAAAAGACGATGGAACTCAACGACACGCTTTACGGGGTGACGATGGAAGAGCCCGGCGTTTCGAAAATGGTCTCGATCGAACTGCATTAAGCCGTTAGACTTGAGAGATGGGAATCTCGCTCTTCACGACGAAAGCTCCGTTCTGGGTCGGCCTCTTAATCCTTGTCCTCGGCGCGGGGCCGGCCTTCGCCGCGCCTAAAAAGGCAGCAAAGAAACTCGGATCCGCCCAAACGGCCCCGGGTAAGAAATCGGGCTCGATCTCCGTTCCCGAAGAACTTCTTGAAATCGAAAAACGTTACGTTGCGGCCAAGACGCTCGAAGCGAATTTCGCGCAGAGAGACGAAGTCAAACTCACCGGAGCGAAGAAACAGTCGTCCGGCATTTTGATGATCCGCCATCCGAATCAGTTTCGCTGGGAGACGCTTTCTCCGGATAAAAACCTGCTCGTTTCCGACGGCCGGAAGTTTTGGTTTTATACCCCGCCCTTCGAAGCCGGCGAACGCGGCCAAGTGATTGAGCGTAAAACGACCGAAGTCCAATCCGAACTCGCCAATTACCTTCTCGCGGGAGCATTCTCTAAGCTTCGAGGAGTGACGCTAAAAAAACTCTCCCCGACCCGTTTCCAATTAATTCCCAGCGCGGGAATTGCCGGCAGCGTGAAGAACGCCGTGATCGAGATCAACGCCGACGAGAAAACGATCCAGAAACTCGAACTCGAACACAGCGGCGGCAACAAAACCGAGATCGTGCTTTCAAAGGTAAAACTCGGCGGTCCGCTCGCGGACGCATTCTTTAAATTCGTCACGCCTCCCGATACCGACGTTCTTCGGGAATAGGGGCTTACAGGCGGACGACGACCGCTAAACACCACCTCATATCGTGGACATGAGTTAAACCATTGATCGTTTCGTCTGCAGGACGCTTGATGGAAGCCGATCCGAGAGGCCCGAGACTCTGGGCTTTACCATCATCATAAGTTCAATAAACACTTGATATTTATATCAATTTTTCATTTTCTCCGTTTCCTTCAAAACCGACCAGACGGGGTGTTCACACATTGAAGACAGATTGTTCACAAGATAATTGACCCATTGCAACAGCACATGTAAACACTGCGTTATGGTTTTTGAGCACCGAACAATCACATCCTTTCTTCGCGCTGAGTTACTGAAGCGGATTCAGACGAATCCATCATATTCGATGCGCGCGTTTGCCAAGAATTTGGGACTCTCTCCGGCGACCCTCAGTAGCGTGCTGAGTCAGTCCCGCAGCCTTTCCGTCGAAAATCTCCATCGCATCGGCGAGCGCCTGGGCCTGAACGGCAAAGAAATTCACTACCTCGAGCTCCTGAAGCGCTTCGAAAGCGCAAAGAGCGTGGCGGTCCAGGACAAGATCCTGAAAGAGATGGAAGCCTTTTCCCCTGAACTCGGCGGAACCCGCACGGATCTCAGCATCGAGCATTTCCGCATGATTTCGGAATGGTATCATTTCGCGCTCCTCGAATGCGCTGAGCTGTATGGAACTCAGTGGGACGACGCAGGAGTAGCCCGAAATCTGGGTATCAGCGTTTTTCAAGTCAAAGAATCGATGGAACGCCTCCTCTACCTC
>CAZAKW010000162.1:0-6588 GCA_964485835.1 uncultured Bacteriovoracaceae bacterium | reverse complement strand
AGGAGAGTCAAGACGTGAGATTCTCAACCAAACGTTCTCTAATCCCCGAGCCATCCTCCTTTTTGACGAACCCACGAACGATTTGGACGAAGACGCCAAGCTTGAATTTCTGACAAACTTGGATCGTTTGACCGAGGGCGGAGCGATCATCGTATCCCACGATCCAGACGTGCTAGACCGAGTGGATGCGATTTGGGAACTTCGAAATGGATCGCTTCTTCGCCATCCGCCTGGCTTCCAAGCCTACCTTGAACGCATAGCCAAAGAGCAAGAACGATTGAGCCGAAGAGTCGCCCAACTCGAAAACGATCTTCGAAAAGGCAAGGAACGCGCGCAGCATCTCGTAGAGCAGCAAGAAAAGAGAGCGGTCCGGGGGAAAAAATCGGCAAATAAACGGAATCTTCCAAGAATCGTCAGCGGGGCCAAAAAGAGCCAAGCCGAAACCACCCTTGCGAAGATATCCCATGCCCAGGACCGAATCAAAACAGCGAATGCGGAAGAGCTCAGGGCAATGAAGTCCCGGCTTCGGCAAATGACGATTTTTGATTGGGATACGATGGGATCACGCCCGCCGAACGGGAAAAGGATGGTTCGGATTCACTCCGCCTTTCTCAGTGGATTTCGCCGCGCGCTCACCTTTGAATTCAGCGGTCCTAAAAGGATTCATCTTCGCGGAAGAAACGGGTCCGGTAAATCCACCCTCTTACGGGCGCTAGCCGGTATGCCCGATGCGCTTTCACGAGTGGAAGGAAATTTTTACGCTGCGGATCCCTTTCAACTATTTGATCAAAAGCTGAGTCAATTTAGCGGGAGCGAACTTTTGTGGGAATGGTTTCGCGATAGAATAGAAGCCGAGGCAAGCCTGGCGCGATCGATCCTCGGAAAGCTTGGATTTGAACAAGAAGAACAATGTCGACCGATCTCCGCCCTTTCCGGTGGAGAAAGGATCCGCATGGAACTTGCGGTCTCTTTGAACCAAGCGGCGCTGCCCCAGCTCTTACTCCTCGACGAACCCACGAATCATCTCGATCCCGAAAGCCGATCAATCCTTACGGCGTTCCTAAATGGATTCCAGGGCGCCATGATCGTCGTGAGTCACGACGATCGCTTCCTCGATTCAATTAAATTCGACGAGATATTAGATTTAGACAGGCAAAGTTAGTAACGAACGGTCTTGAGTGTTTTCGGGGTTCCGGGAGAAGATACGGCATGGAAATCCTTCTAGAAGTACAGCAACTCGTCAAACGGTTCCCCGCGCTTACCGCCGTGGACTCGCTGGATCTAAAAATACGCAAAGGCGCGTGTTTCGGTCTTTTAGGACCGAACGGCGCGGGCAAGACGACGACGCTCGAAATGCTGGAGGGAATTCTCGCTCCTACGTCGGGAAAAATCCTTTATCGTGGAGAACCCATCGGAAGACGTTTCGCGGAAGAAGTCGGCATCCAGTTCCAATCCACGGCGCTTCCCGACCTCCTCCAGGTTCACGAGGTACTGGATTTGTTCTCCGCCCTTTATAAGAAAACACTCACCCACGGCGAACTGCGCGAACTCTGCGATCTTGGAGAGTTCTGGGAACGAGACGCGTCGAAACTCTCGGGCGGGCAGCGTCAGCGCGTTTTACTTGCGCTTGCGATCGTCAACGACCCCGAAATCGTTTTTCTCGATGAACCTACGACAGGACTCGATCCCTCGGCTCGCCGCCGATTCTGGGAACTGATTGGGCATATCCGCGGACGAGGGAAAACCGTCGTTCTGACGACCCATTATATGGAAGAGGCGTACGAACTCTGTGACGAGATCGCGATTATGAATCGCGGTAAAATCATCGCCCAGGGTTCGCCCAACGACTTGCTAAAAACCCACTTCCGGGGGATGTCGATCCGGCTCCCTAAATCCAGCGGCGCGGTAGTGATGGCGGGCTCTATCGCGGCGTCTGAAGTCTTTGATCGCGGCGACGCGTACGAAATTCTCACTGAGGATCCAAACGTTGCTCTCCAATCCATGCTCGCACAATCGATCCCACTTCAGGAAATCCAAGTTCGGTCCAAGAATCTTGAGGATCTGTTCTTAAAACTGACCGGAAAGGGTTTTTAAGTGAGAAAGTTACTCGCGTTAATCCACGCCCGAAACCTTGAATTCTACCGAGACCGCGCCGCGATGGGCTGGACTCTCCTATTTCCATTTATCGTCCTTGCGGGTTTCGCTTACGGGTACTCAGGAAAAAGCGAACCGATCTTAAGCATCCGCGTGAGCGGCGCCGGAGCCGAGCAGAGCGAAGTGATTCGCTCCGTCCGTGATCTCCCTGGAATGGATTACTTGGCAGTAGCCGACGACGAAAGCGCTTTAAAGAAACTGAAACGATACGAAACCGATTTGGTGATCGACGTCCGCGATGGAGGCCGAACGCTCGCCTACGCGGCGACCGATTCAGAGAAAGGAAAACTCGCCGAGCGCTTACTGATCCAAGCCACCGAGCGAACACGCGAGCCTCGGCCGGTACTCGAGGCCCGTACGATCGAAGGAAAAAAGGTACGTTATGCGGATTGGCTGCTTCCGGGACTCTTGGCGATGAACATCATGTTCGGATCCATGTTCGGAGTGGGCTACGTGATCGTGCGCTACCGGAAGAACGGCGTTTTAAAGCGACTTCGCGCGACTCCCCTTTCCGCTTTCCAATTCTTATTCGCCCAGGTGGTTTCGCGGATGCTCTTGATGGTCGTTACCGCCTATCTAGTCATCGGCGGAGCGATGCTCATCATCGGCTTTCGGCCCGCGTCGGCGGCGACCGCCGCGCTTGATCTCTTGCTATTCTTAGCGGTGAGTTCAGCAGCGATGATCTCGGTCGGATTGATCGTCGCGTCCCGAATTTCGAACGAAGAAGTGGCCGACGGCGTTCTGAACATGATGACGTGGCCGATGATTTTTTTGTCGGGAATCTGGTTCTCGCTCGACGGGGCCAGCGGGTGGGTTACCGCAATCTCGAAGGTGATGCCGCTCACTTACGTCGTGAAGGGGTTGCGCGCGATCCTGATCGATGGTGTGCGAATCACCGAACTCTTGCCCGAAGTCGGGATCTTAGCCGGAACATCCCTACTTTTGATCGCGATCGGATCGGCGATGTTTCGGTGGCGGTAGGTCTCGCCGGAAAAGTGCGGTAAAAGATGCTAATCCTAGAATCCCGGTATAATCCGCTCTTCGTAATCCTTTCCATCACCGTAGCGATTTTCGCGTCGTACGTCGCACTCGATCTCGCGAACAGCGTCCATCGATCGAAGGGGCGGATGCGGGCTATATGGCTTTCCTGCGGTGCGCTTGCGATGGGGTTTGGGATCTGGAGCATGCATTTCGTGGGGATGCTCGCATTCACGCTTCCCGGCGTACCGATGGGATACGACGTCCCGCTCGTGCTTCTATCGATCGCAATCGCGGTGTTCGCATCGGCCCTCGCTTTGCATATCGTCAGCCAAGCAACTGTTTCGCGCACCGCTCTGCTGACGGGCGGCATCGCGATGGCGGCTGCCATCGCGGGGATGCACTACACCGGCATGTACGCGATGCGAATGCCCGCAAAGATCGTTTGGAATCTTTTTTGGGTGACTCTGTCGATTCTCATCGCTCTCTTTGCATCATTTACCGCGCTATTGATCGCACTTCGACTGCGCACAGCCCCCCACCTTAGTTACCAACGCTTGGCCGCAATCGTGATGGGGCTCGCCATCGTTGGCATGCACTATTCCGGCATGTGGGCGGCCACGTTCGTCTATGTGGAAGCGGCGAAAGACCAGAATGGCAATCTGCTCGCGACCTCCGAGCTTGGCGTGGCAGTGGTGGGCGCTACCGCGCTGATTCTGGGCGTGGCATGGACCGGGTCCGTGCTTGAGCGGGCATTCTCGATCCGGACGAAAAAAGTCGAAGAGACGTCGCGACTATACCGGGAGGCCGAGAATGCAGTCACCCAACTCGAACAGGAGCGAAAATTGCGCGAACGATTCGTCTCGGCCCTGGCGCATGATCTGCGTACGCCCTTGGCCGCAGCGAGAATATCCACCCAACTGAGCATCCGGTACTCAGCCCAACCTGACGAAAGCACCCGCTTTTCTGGCCGTGTACTGGATAATCTCAGACGGATGGACCAGATGATTCAGGATATGCTGGATGCCCATCGGATCAACGCAGGAAAGCCACTCCCGATCCACCGGGAGCTCTGTTCGCTCCGGTCCGTCCTCGAATCCTCGTACGAAGATCTTGCCACGGTCCACGGTGAACGCTTCGTCTTGGACGTCGATGAAAGCATTTCGGGAATGTGGGACGCCGCCTACCTTCGCCGAGCGATCGAAAATCTCTGCGCCAACGCAGTGAAGTACGGTTCGAAGGATGCCGTAAAAATTTCCGCTAAGGCGTTAGCCTCAGGAGGGGTTTTGATCTCCGTACTCAACCAAGGACCGCCGATTCCATCGGAAGGCAGAGAAACTCTTTTTGATCTATTCCGGCGCGGAAGCGAGGATCAGATCCACAACAAACGAGGATGGGGTCTTGGCCTCACAATCGTCAAGGGGGTGGCCGAAGCACACGGCGGAATGGTCGAAGTGAAAAGCGACCCAGAGAATGGAACGATTTTTTCGATCCGTATTCCGACGACCTAAGCGAGCGTAGCCAACCTCGTCTTACGCGGAGAGTCCGCTTGGGTTACGCTAGAATCCTGAGTCACATTCTCGATCGCGACTGCCTTCTTTAAGTGTGAAACGCCCATTGAAAAGCACCTACTTTAGCATTGAATCGCTCGATAAGTATGCGCTTCAGCTCTCCAAATGCCTTTTCGGAGTTTGAAATCTCTTTTTCTGAAAGGATCTCCGTCGCGAAAAGAACGTTGCGCGAACCGCGGTCTACGGCGGTGCGATTGCATTCTCTCCAATTCAACGCCCGACATACTACTCCAAGCGCATCGCTGTAAATCCATTCCCCCGCCAAAGGATACTCTACGATTTCCGGCCTCCCAAGCGGATTGGCGATTTCCAATCCAGTCGCGGGACCAACACGATAGACCGAATCTGTAAACGGTCGACTTCGATCCAAGTCTTCACATCCCACGGGAATCGCAAATTGGGCCGATATGAGATTGCCCAAGTCGATCAAAGGGTGAATTCGAGGGGGAAACTTTCCGGACCGGATTCTCCGAATCAAACTCTCGATGGACGAACATGCACCCGAAGGAGTCGGGAAGGACCTAATGGCTTGTCGCCAAAGCTTCACCTCCGGAATATCCGAAGGATTCGCCATACCCCATTCCTCCGCGCGCGCTCGATACAGTTGATCTATCTCTTCAATCTCTTCAATTGCCACCGTCAGTACGCGACTCGGATCTACCTCCACTCTAAATGAGAGAGCATTAAATTCCGGAAACACATCTCGAATCGAATCGGAAACCTCGATGTTATTCATACCGCTCACTTTCGACTCAAGACCCAAAGACCCGAAAGGGATAATAAAATCCCAACCACTTTTGAAGACGTGAGGCCCTCGCGATAGGCAAGAATACCAATAGGGATTAACACCAAAGTCACGGCGATATTCGACACAAGTGCGGCAAAGCTAATCTTCCATCCCGCCCTATAGGCCAACAAAAATCCCAACTCCAGTCCCACTAGTGCAAAGCCCAACGCGTAAGAGGCCCATCCTACTCGATTCAGTTCACGCCACCCCGCCGAGGCGTTCAATCCCGGAAAAGCGATAATGAGAATCACCGTCGTTATAAGGGCCACCAAGTAAGAAACGGCCAGGGAAAAGAAAGGCGGACTTCTTTCTGGCAGAGATGGTAGCCAACGTTCGAAGCCACCGTCAGAAAGAGCGAAAACCAATAAAAGTGCATATGTTTTCTCCTGATAACGTTAGGGAAGCTCAGTGAAAATTCCGCGGCACGGATCAACGACCAAGCCCTGAAAGATTCGACGTGATCCCGGACCCACGAGAACCGACCCGTATAGCCCCCAGATGCCTTGAACACAGGAAAGTTCCCCTTCTCGGCGGGTCAAATGGAGAGCGTCGGCCCGCATCTTCTCCGTAGCGAGAAGTAACCCTTCGTAGTTTGGGCAGGACAATTCAAGTTTCCGATGGGTGCCAATTCGAAGACTTCCAGAATTCAGCAAAGCCTCGAATGTGAGCAACGATGCATTCACGTCCGTATCACGCTCGATTCCTCCGTTTCTTTGGGAGTCGACCCCAAACCGGAGAGCGAAATTAGCGGCGATGGTCCGTCCCGCTTCCTCGACGGTCAAGGTGCGCGCCATAAGTTCAAACGCGATTCCGTCCGCTCGCCATTCTTCGACCCCTCGGTACCACGGGGTCGCGAGGGCCCCGCCTTTAAGTTTGGCCTTCAGACCCAGACCAGTTGCGTGCCCGACTTCATGATAAGAAAATTCACGATGTTGAAGCGCCCAGTCCGGACTTGAAGTCTTAAGGGCACGTACGAGAAGGTCAGCCGTGTCGGGCTCAAAAATCCGATAGAGTGCGGCTTTCGCTCCGTACTCCAACCTCCGTTGTTGGATAGTCATATTATTCAATGCCGGCCCGTGATCGGCGTCCTCAAACTGC
>CAZAKW010000161.1:0-6602 GCA_964485835.1 uncultured Bacteriovoracaceae bacterium | reverse complement strand
GATGCCCGTGCCAGAAATCGCGTTTGGCGTCTGGGTCGGAAGAATTCCGAAGTACGCGGCTTTCTCCTATTTCGCGACCAAAGGCCCATCGTGGCTAAAGAAACACTTCGGAGAGGAGATCGAAGGAATGAAGATCGCCTGGCCGAGCAAGAAAAAATCTCCGAAGCACGTTCCCGACACGGTTCTTCCGGAAGTCGCGGACGAGACTAAAGGGACACGATCTTGATTTTCTTTCCGTTGATCGAAAGCGCCCGCCGCCCCTGAAGCAGCGCAAGCAATTCTCCGCCGATCAACTTGGCCGCATCCACGGACAGGAGCTTTTTAGCAACCCACTCGTCGGGAGAGGAAACCTTCTCACGCAAGAGCGGAAGGAGTTGGTTCGCGGTCAGTAAGTGCTTCATCGCGATCCGCTCGCGATCCGCTAAGATGCCGAGGTAGGTGCGCATCAGGTCAAGGGTCTGGCTCTCATCCCCGGTAGCAGGTTCGATTCGGGCGACTTCCGCAGGACGCTTAGTGTCCTTGGCCTCCTGGCCACGGCGAATCGCTTCCAGGATCTTCTCGCCGCTTGCTTTCATCTCGCCTTTATTCAACCCCCGAAAAGCCGCGAGGTGATCAAGGTCTTTGGGTTTGACGTTCGCAAGATCCAAAAGGACTTGGTCGTCGGCGATCCAGCGACGCGGCAAATTCAAGGACCGAACGCGCTCCTCACGCCACTTCATCAACTCAACCAAGGTCGCAAACGACTTCGCGTCCATTCGCCCGCTCTTCGCGAGTTTATGGGCAAGACCGGACGGATCGGGTTCGTAAAGAGCAGGATCCTCCCACTTCGCGGAAGCTTCGAGCGCCCATTCCTTGCGACCGACTTCGGAAAGCTTCGCGAGAAGCTTTTCCGCCGCTTCCACGAGAAACTCCACGTCCGCGTGGGCGTATTCGATCAATTGGCCCGGAAGCGGGCGAGCCGCCCAGTTCGTACGCGCATGGCCTTTCTTTAGATTCACGTCTAAGACGGCTTTGAGCAGGTTACCCAGCCCGATTCCGTCGCCGTAACCGCAGAGCGCGGCTCCTACCGCCGTATCGAAGGACGGCTTCGCGACCACTCCGTAGCTTGTGTAAATGCACTCCTGATCACCCTGAGCGGCGTGAAGAATTTTTAGAATTTTCGGATTCTCAAAAACGTCGAGTAGAGGCTTGAGGCCGGGAGCGTTTTTCCCGCGAAACGCCTGGGCATCGATCAACCAAGAAGTCTCTCGCGTCGCAACCTGGATCAGCTCAACCGAAGGATAAAACGTATTCTCACGGATGAACTCGGTATCAAACGCGATGATCGGATGCTTCGAAAGCTCCTCGGCTAGCGCCGCAATCTCAGCCGGGGTTTTCAACGGTTCCGTAAGCGGTTTTTTTGATGTCATGAATTTCTCTTATTCATGCCACGATCCGCCGCCCGAAGGAACCCGTTTGACCCGGAATCTTTATCCGGGCGCCACGATCAGAACTCGCCGTTTCGCTCAATGCACTCTTCAATACTCGAGCAAGGACGCCACCGAGACGAGGTTGATCCTTCGTCGTACGAACGATTCCGCTGCCCACCGCCTTGGCGATGCGAAGAACCCTTTTGCGGGCGATGAGAGTTTCCACCCGCACCGCGGATTTCTCCTTCCCATGCTCCGGGAATGGCGTCGTCAAAACCAGCCAACCCGTTTTCAAACATCATGAAGCCGTGTTCGTGGACCGTATCTCGATCGCCGGGATTATGATGGACCCAGTGGACGATCGCACCGTCGGGCGACGCCGGATATCCGCCCCCTTGTTTGAAGGAATTAATAAACTCGCCGCAAACGACGACATTGTCACCGATGCGAACTTCGGGAAGGTCGCCGAAATCGATGTTGTAAACCATTTCGAGCGTTTCGTCGGTATCGCGGCCGATTTGGATCGAGAACCGGATATGCTCTCCGCGCAAGTAAGGATTCGTCGTCACCTTACCCTCGACGAATGCGCGGGCTTTATACTGATTCGGCTTTTCCGCTTTCATGCGCAGTACGCGCTCGTTGTCGACTTCTAAGACTTCCGACTGATCAAAGCAAAGTGGCATCTTAGCATCGGGAAGATAAGCATGGGCGGTAGGAATACCAACTACGGAAGCGAACACAATCGAAGCGAAAATCGATAGCACCGGAACCCCCTAGGTCGTCGTAAATTGGAGAGACCTGATGGGGGTAGCCCGTCGTGCACGATGGGGGCAATCGCAAAGTCTGTCAGGGTTTCGTTAGGCACCTAACAAATACTTGACGCGACGCAGGATCATGCTGCTGAAGCACTGGACCCAGCGGAGACGTGGATTTTAAAGATACGAATGCGGACCTGCACTCCGGGACCGGCTAAAACGAAGTCTTCAAGCGCAGGATCTTCTTTATATTTGGCGAGGGCAAAATTCGCGATGACCTCGGCCGCTTCACGTTCCTGCTCGCGAAACTGCTCGATTTTCATTTTGGATCTTAACCATGCCACTCCGTGTGATTGGACCTCGGGCCGGACGGCCTTCTGGCAAAGCAAGTCTTCGACATAGTCTCCGAACTCCGCGTCGTCTCGCTCCGATTTCGCCCGATGTGCGTAGACACTCTGGAGTGGAAAGGGATTCCCCGCCAAAATCGCTTGTTCCAACGCGGAAATCTCGCGTTCGTCCGAGAAGGTTTCCACCCACTGGATCTCGCTCTCCCCGGCAAGGACGACGGCGACGGTGCCAATCTTGTTGTGCGTGTCATTTTCCATTTACCTTACTTGTATCGGCTTCTCTAAATACCCGACTAATACGCTTAACAATTAGGGAGGTTGCGTCATCACAAACCTATCTTTTCCTTAGGGTTTTTGAGACACCGCGGGAATCTCCCTATGTCCGAAACCACCCCCTCCATACTGCTTGATTTCGAAACCACGGGTCTTGATCCGGAGACGTGCGATATTATCGAAATCGGCGCCATCCGACTCGAAGGACTGCGCGAAGTCGCGCGCTACCATACGCTCGTAAAACCTTCCCATCCGATCCCCCCGATGATTTCCGAACTCACGGGCATCACCAACGAGATGGTCGCGACGGCGCCGACGCTTACCGAGGTCGTGGAGGCCTTCGCAGAATTTTTAGGCGACTTTCCGATCGTGGCCCACAACTCGAAAGTCGAGCAGGGTTTCTTGGACGCGAAAGTTTCTCCGCTCACGGGCGGGATCGCCTTCACCGTCCATAACTCGATCGATCCCTTGGCTTTGCTCCTCCCCGAGGCCCATTCCCATTCGATGGAATCTCTTCGCAAATGGGCGGGCGTGGATCTTGAGGATGCCCACCGGGCGGACAAAGATTGCCAGGATCTTTTGAAAATCCTCGTTTACGCCCACGACTGGATGCGAACCCATCGCCCGTGGATGGGCGCCATCGTCGACCATTTTCTGCAAAATTGGTGGTGGGCCTGGTATTTCCGAGACGCCTTCGACTCCCTGGAATTACGACCGACGCTGATGGAACTTTTGGAGCGACCCGGCTTTGGGGACTTGCGAGAGTTTGAAAAACAAGACGGGGCTCGTCTCCCCGCCGAGAAAATTGAAATTTCTGCGTCGGATCTATCCCGAATCCTCCACCAAACGACGTCGCCGAGTTTTACCTTCCGTGAAAGCCAAGGCCAGATGTCCGAAAGGGTGCGGGCCGCCTTAGAAAACGGCGAACGAGTCGCGATCGAAGCGCCGACGGGCACGGGGAAATCCGTCGCCTATCTCGTGCCAGGCGTGCTGGCCGCGCGAAAAACCCAAAGTCCGCTAGTCGTATCGACCCATTCGAAAGCGCTTCAAGACCAACTCCTTGAAAAAGACCTTCCGCTCGTCTCCCGTTTGTTAGGCGACGAACACGCCCCCTCCGAAATTCGCGCCACGACCGTCAAAGGGCAAGAAAACTATCTTTGCCTCCGCAAACTCCATCAAGAGTGCACGTTTCTACCCGAAGACGACGGAGCTCCCGACAGTCCCGCGACCGAAGAACGCTACTGCGCGGCCTTCGTCGTCGCACTCGCGAAGACGGCGATTGAAACCAAATCCAAAGTCGCCGAACTCGATCGGATTTCAACCTATCTCCGGATTCGTTTTGGTGCGATGCCAAGCTTCATCGAGCGCGTAAAAGCGCATTACACGACGACCAAGGGCCCGCCCTGCGCATTCTACAAAAGCTGCCACTATTTCGATTCCGCCCGCATCGCCCACCAAAGCGATGTCGTGGTGGCGAATCACGCGCTGGTGTTCCATTGGCCGGAGCATCTGCCGAAAATCCGAAACATCGTTTTCGACGAGGCCCACCACCTCGAGGACCAGTTAACCGAAGCTTACACCGTATCGCTCTCCGAACTCGACATCGCCGGGGATCTGGAGCGCTTAAGCACCGGCGGCCGCGGAAAGAAAGTCAGCGACGGAAGCCGGATCAAACGATTGATCGGCGGGTTAACGTTACCCAAAGGACCACTCGGAGAGGCGACTCTCGACGAGTTTCTCAAACCGATCTCGACTCGACTTCGTGAACTCACGACACTCGTTCCGGGCGCGCTCGCGCGAAAAGGCGGGCGCGACACCGGAGGATACGAAGACCACCTAGATCTTGCGAAATTTGAAAAGGACCCCCTCGTTCCCGGCCTGCAAAACCTGGGTGCTTCCGTGCAAGCACTCGCCGACTATCTCGGCGCCGCGATGGAGGCCGTTCGCACCGGCCCCCTCAAAACAGATCCGGCCGCGGACGTTCTCCAACTCTACGCACATTCCTTTGGCGAACACGCGGCAGCGCTGGCCGCAGGCCTTCGCGGGCCTGCAGAAAGCCAGTTAGTGAAACCCGACGAAAAACCGCCGGGAGGAAACCCCGGCAAAACGTCCGAGAAGACTGCCCCAGCGACATCCTCCGCGAATTACTTAAGACTGCTTTATTGGAATCCTCGCGAAAATCTTTGGCGGCTCCGCGTTTCTCCGATCGAAGTTCGACATCTTTCGGGGGATTTTTTCGCTGAGACTCGATCGATCGCGCTAACGTCCGCGACGCTTTCCACCGGCGCGAATCCGACGTTCGTCACCGACCGAATCGGGCTTGAGCTATCGCGTCCCTTCGTCGCCCTGCCTTCTCCTTATCCCCTGGCGAAGCAGGCCGTCGCTTACTTCCCTTCCGATGTTTCTCAACCGGGCACGCCCGGGCACCTAGACGCGATCATCGGTTTCACCGAGCAAACCGCCCGGATTCTCGGCGGACGAACGATGCTGTTGATGACCGCGAATAGTCGGCTGAAATACGCGGCAGAGGTATTACGCGAGCGCCTGGAAAAGCACGGCATCCAAGTCTTCGACTCCGTGAGCGATCGCCGGGCCATCGATGGGTTCCGTGCCTCCGAACGCGCGCTCCTGATCGGAAGCGAACGCTACGGCGAAGGCATCGATCTCCCGGGGCGGCAGCTCGCGTGCGTGATCGTCGAGAAGATGAATGAAGCAATGACGCGCGGGCCCTTAGCCGAAGCCCGAAAAGCTCGAACTCGTTTCGGTCTTTTTGACTACGACTTTCCCCTGCGGATGATTTGGTTGAAACAACGCGTTGGCCGCCTGATCCGCAGCGAAAATGACCGTGGGGCCATCGTCGTCTTTGACCCGCGCTTTCACGGTTGGAGCCCCCCATCGCAAAAATGGGTCGTTTCTGCCCTCGATCCGATCCCGGTGCGGGGCGGCACGCGTGACGAGATCTTGATGAATATCGAATCGATGGGTATTTAGGCCCTATCCAAAGGAGTGCGTATGGATTCGAAGCTGAAATCAATGGGCGTCTGCAAGGTCTGGGTTTTTTTCCTCCTCTTTTGCACTTTAATGGCGATGGCCGCGAGGGCGGATGAAGCCTCGTTTAGAGCGACGACCGTGACGCAATCCGCGGGACCCCTAAATATCCAGCTGAGCGCTCAACTCTGGTGGCGCCCGATCGAACACGGTCGAGAGCTTGAGTTCGAAGAAATTGGCAAGCCCCAGGCGGTTTCCGCCTCCCTCACGCGGGCCAACCCACGAAAAACAGTGCCGGTCGAAATCAGCAAAAAAGACCTCTTTGCGATCGTTCGGCTCTTCCTCGCGTTTCCGCACCCGGATTCCGGAAACGAACCCTACGTGAATGTTCAAACTCGGATTTTCCACCCTACCCGTGGGTTGATCGCCGAGTGCGCGAACTTCGATACCCTCCATCGTCCGCGAGGAATCGGCGTCGGCGCGTGCTCGGGAGTCGTCGGAAATCGCCAATTCGGCGTGACCCTCTCCAAAGTCGTCGAATAATCGGCCCGTTTCGGCTAAAGCGAAGAGAGCCATGGCCATCCTCCCCATCGAAAAAGAAGTCGAACGTCGTCGCACGTTCGCCATCATCTCCCACCCCGATGCGGGGAAGACGACTTTAACCGAAAAGCTTCTGCTTTATGGCGGCGCGATCCATCTCGCCGGCGCGGTTAAAGCGAAAAAGAATCAAAAGAACACGACGTCGGATTGGATGGAACTCGAAAAACAGCGCGGGATCTCCATCTCAACCTCCGTTCTCCAGTTCGATTACGACGGCTATCAAATCAACC
>CAZAKW010000160.1:0-6688 GCA_964485835.1 uncultured Bacteriovoracaceae bacterium | reverse complement strand
AACCGTTGACCTCTTCCATGCCATGGAAGCGCTCTACCAACTGAGCTAAGGGCCCTCATCTAAACGAAGACCCCGAAAATAGAGAGGTTTGGGCTGCCGTTCAAGTAAAAAGCTCGGGCTTCGGTCAAAACTCCGCGCTCGCGAAGCTCTGCGTTAAAGTTCTGGACCTACCGCGGACTTCCTCTGCACCGAATCGTACTTATCCGAGACGATTTGGAAGAGGTTATGGCCCTTTGGATTCTGGGAATGCCAGATATCTTCGGATGCCGGCTCTCGGTAGGCGAGTTCGGGGGTGGTGCCGCTTGCCGCCCGGGAGTCCCCTTCGGTGCCGCCGAAAAGGGATTTCAGATTCAAGTCTCCGCCACCGCCTCCTCCCGTACTTGCAACTGGCCCGCCGCCACCGGAAGCGGAGTACGATCCACCGGTTTCTCGCGGAAGATTCGCAAAGATCGTTTGGGTCGAAGCGCGGACCTCGTCGAGCCCCGACTTCGCGCCCGAGGCTTGGGCCGCCCCGGAAATCACTCCTCCGAGTCCAGCCGCGCCTCCGCGGGCCGCTTCTTCAAGCCGCTTGCGAGGGATCTGGTTGGCCAGTCGCTCGGCGCTCGTCGAAATCGGCGCGCCCGGCGGAAAGAGGAACGCTTCGGGCGATCCGGCGCTGACCGCAGACTGGCGCGTGATCGCACTATCCGCGGGAACTGAGTAAGCGTTGCCGGTCCCGGCGTAGATACTTTGTTGGAGGCTGTTCACGCCCGACCCGACGAGGGCGGGGCTGTTTCCATTTTGGAGAAACATGGATTGGAGAATTTCCTTGGATTTCTGTTTGGTGCTTTCGGCAGAGGCAAGCGAAACTCCGCGCATCGCCGCGAGCCCCGTATAAATCAGCGCCGCCTGCTGGGCGAGGTTTGAGCGCGCGAGAAAGGCTTGATAGATTTTCGATACTTCCTGTTGCGCGGCTTTGGCGGCTGTGTCGGTCTTGGAGTATTCTTGCTTCATGCAATTGGCGGCCTGTTTCTTTCCCGGATCGCACGATTCGAAATCACCCTTCATATAGGTGTTGTTCAAAATCGTGAATTGGCTCTCTTCGGCGCGATCCAGTACCTTTAAATTATTCTTCGCCTGATCCAGCGCCGACTTGCTTGCTTTGCCGTCAGTGAGTTCGGTGTATCCGTTCAGCCCTTTACAAAGCCCCGGAAACTGGCTTGCGCCGTAGTAACAAAGCCCGATGCGAAGGCCGGTAAGACTGCCCGCGCTGCTCAAGGCAATCTCCATCACCTCGGCCGCGTGGCTTCGGTGGTCGACGTTGTTGTCCGCATCGACGCGGAACTGGCCCGCGGATTTTTTTTCTTTTCCGAGTAGGACTCGTGAGGTTTGGACGAGTTCGCCGACCGCGGCGGCCATCGCGGCTCCGCCGCAAGCGCCGGTATTAAAAATACTTCCTGGGCCCATCGCGCCGGGGGGCGCGCGATATTTAAAGGGTGCCGGGGTGCCGCCGCTTGCCAGAATCTGTTGGGATTCTACCTGCCATTCGTTTTCTTGGGCCTTGTAATCGAGCGCAAGTTTTCGCATCGAAAGCGCCTCCGCCCAACAGATCCCAGCCGCGGCAGTGTCTAAGGCGAGAGTCGCCAGGGTTCCACCTTGGGCTTTATCTGCGGCTTTGTAAGCCTTGCAATAGTTGAGAGCCTGGCCCGACTTCGCGATCTCGCGAAGTGCGCAGTAAGCGGCGGCGTTTTGGTTGAGCTGCCCTTGGTATTCTTGGCAGAGCAAATCGAGTTTTTTGCCTTTGCTCTCCGAGCCGGGCATGGCGGCGAGAATCTCGCTGACCGGGCGCTGGCAAGGGGAGTGGGTCGCTTGTCGTTCACGTCGATTGAGCCCTTGGCACTTTTCGTCTTTAAGATTGGTGATCGAGAGTTCCTTGCCGTTGTCGCCCAGGAAGTTTCCGGCGTCAGCGTTTTCAAGCGTCTGGCAAATCCGGCCGACTTCGGGAAGGGCGGCGGCGGTGTCTCCGCTGCTAATCGTCGCGGCGGCGAGCGGGTCGCTGGCGAAGGAAGGCGAGGCCGAGACCGCGGCGTAGGCGAGGATCGGTAACCAGGCAAGAACAGGTCCCGTTTTCGCTGCGGAAGGATTCTTTGAAAGGCTTTTTTTCATAATCGTCTCTTTCGACACTTGAGTTCACGCGTCTATTTCGCCGACGAGCGTTTAGTATTCTTAGGATCCGAATAACCGTTAAAGACCCGGTTCATCCGTCCTTGCGGTTCGACTTCCGCGTAGCTGCCCTTTTGGTCCCGAATGCGAAGACTGACGATATCGAAAATCGTGCCCGGGAAAGAGGAGTGGAAAACATCGCCGTCTTCAAAAAGCGTCATCGCGCTTTTCGCGGGCGCACGTTCAATTTCAATCGCCCCGGCCCCTTCGCCAGGAGTCGCGCCTTCTCCAAACGCCATTTCGGCGTAATCCGCGCTGGGGCTCCCGCGCCGTCCGCCGCCTTCGCCGGTAACGTAGGCGCCGCCGCCGGTTAAGTGGGCGAGCAATGGGGAGCGATCACCCTTGGCGATGCGATCCTCAGCCGTTTTCACCTGCGCCACCGCGCTTTCTGGTAAACCCGCACCCGCCATGATGCTCGAAGCGGACTCGCCGGCTTTGATTCGCTTGGCGATATCCGCCAGCGAAAATTTTCCGGCGCCTTCCGCCATTTTCAGGTCTCCAAGCATTTCCTTCAGATATCGATCGGCGTCCGTCGTCGCCTGGAAACGGTTTACGTCGTCGAGCGTCGGGGCCTTGAACGTATCGGCGGTCGGAGTGAAGAGACCTTGCAGCCCACTCGAAGGGGGGAGGCTAGAGCCTGCGGCCGCCAAACAACTTTGCACGGTCCCGCCGGGAGCGCCGGCCAAGTTCTTCGCGTACTCGCAACTTTGTTTGCTCGCGTCGTTCATCTTGCTGATCGACGCGATTTTCGAAGCGGCCGCGATACCGTAAGTGACGACATTCCAGCACGCCGCTCTTCCGATGGTGCGTTGGGCGGCGTTCTTCGCTTGGTCGATCGACTCCGTGGTCGCTCCCGCCATGCTCGATGCCAGTTCGGCCGCCGTGGCCGAGGCCTTTTTCGCGCCAATCGTAGAAAGGGTTCCCTTGACGCCGACCGCGGTCGTGGCGAGCGTTAGGAGTTCGGTGTCTTGTCCCTTCACGAGATTCGCGATGGTGTAACCGATTTCCACCGTCGTCACGGCGAGGCCGCTGAATCCGCAAACTCGGTTCCACGCTTCCATTGTCGCGGTTCCGACGCCGGGAATGAGTCCCATCGCGCAGGCGGTTCCGCAGGTGATCGTGGCGGCGGTGTTGATGCTGGCGTTGATGATTTGTCCGGCTTTTCCTTTTTCGGAATTTGAGTATGCCGAGCAGTACGCGCCGGCTTGGCTGGTGGTGAGGGCGCTTGCGACGCAATTCGAACAGCTTTCGCTGGATTTACAAGCGGGGTCTTGAATCATCTCCTTCGCATTTTGCGAAGTGACTCCACAGAGATTCTCGCAGCTTTCGGCGGCGAAACCGCCGGGGCCCATGGGCGAAGTCGTGATGGCCAAGATCAGCCCGCGGACGAGGATTCGGTTTAAAAATGCTCTCCTCATGGATTTCCCTCCAGGCGGGCGGACTTCGTAATCGCCCCGTACCGCCATTTCACTCGGTCAAAGATACTCACGGCGCGGTTCTCCGGACTGATCAGCGAAGCCGGGCGCCGCGCGTTCGCAATCAGTGGGTTTTCGTCCGCGCCGGATTCCGTCGCTGATTCGCCCTCGCGAGCCATCGCTCCCAAAGCGCCCGCCAAGATTTCTTGTACGTCGAGTTCGTCCTCCGAATCGCCCAAGCGGAACGGACGATGGCCGCCTCCGTTTGGAGGGACGTTTCGGTTTCCGTCGTTTTTGCGCGACGTTTTAAGACTTGCGTACTGTTCGATTGCGACCAAGGATTCGGCGACGCCGGTTTGTTGGGCGGCGGGAAGGCCCGCGACTGCTTTGGATTCAAGCAGCGATTCGCCAGGATTGACGAATCCGCCGAAGAAAAGATCGGGGGTTTTTCCGGTCACCGTTTGCAGATCACGCAAGAATTCCTCGCTCGTCGCGTAGGGAGGAAGACTCGGGTCGGAGTGGGCTGCGCAGCGGAGGGTGCCCAGCGCCGTGCCGAGCGCGGCTTCGTCGCAGGCGTTTCCCGTTTGGGCGGATACGGCGTCGCGGTTGGGGGTTTCGGGCGTGTTTGCCGTAATTGCCCCTTCGTTTGCCAGAACGAATCCCGTTTGATTCACCGGCGTATTCATCCCCTGGGTTTGGGTACGAAGCTCAACTAAGCTTTTTTCGTTTTGTTTGGAGTTTGAAAATTTCTCGTACGCTTTCAAAGCGCTGGTACCGGCCGTCGTGCACGCGTCGACATCGACTTTTCCGGTGGCGCCGGTAACCGACTCGCCGGAGGCTTTCTTCGCGACCGCGTCGACTCCCCATTTCTGGCCCGCGCCGAGTAACGAATCTGTGAATTTCTGGGTGAGGATTCCTTCGCCGGCCGATCCGCCCGTGGAGGAAACCCGGCACACGAGGCTTCCTAAGGCTTTCCCGCAAACGGAGCCGCAAACGGCGGCAACGCCCGTCCACACGGCGGCGGTCGAGCGATTCGCGACGTATCCTTTTTGATAGTCCTTGGCGGCCGTGCAGTACTTCGCGCGGAATGCCGCGTCCGTGGTTTTTTGGCAGACGTCGGAAACGACTTTACCTAAGCCGACCGCTAAAGCGGGGGAGGGAGCCAGCATCGTCCACGCAAGCGTGATCGCGCCGACGATTCGGAGAGAATCGACGGCTCGGCTCAAGCGAATTGTCGCGGACGTGCAACTCAAATCATCCCCCTCATGCGAACGGATCCCCCGATCCGATGTTAAATCCCGACGTGCCCCTTCCGGTTTTTTTCCGTCATCGTTTCGTGAATCCGTTGGAATAAGTCGGCATTTTTATCGAGGTACGAGCCCGGTTGCTCGTTTGCCAACCCGCGCGCGCCGTCGAAATTTCCTGCGAAATCCAAAATCCCGTTTTGCGGACCGATATCGGCCTCGCCCTTGGGAAGGAACTGGGCGAGAAGACCATTAAGGTCAATCCCGTCGCCTTCGCCTCCGGCCGCGGCGCCGCCTTTGGCGCCTTTCGCTCCGCCGGCCGCGCCGGTTTCGTAGCGTTCTTTCGTGCCGAATTCGGAAGCATAAGAGGCTTTGCTCTCTTCGGTGGGCTCTCCGCCGCCACCGCCACCGCCTGCACCAACGCCGCCGCCCGCAGCGCCGCCCGCGCCGCCACCGGCTCCTCCTCCGGCATCGCTCGTGCGTTTACCGGGAGCAGGGCCAACCGGCCCGGACTCGTCTCCACCGCCAGTATCGTTACCGGCGCCTAGGCCCGCGAACGGATCGTCGGATCCGGTGCCGCCGTCGTTGGAGGTAAGCTCGCTTGAACTTTCGGTGCCGCTGGTTGCGGCTTGCTGGTCGGGATCGAACGTTTCGCCCGTGCCCGTCGTGTAGAGTTGGCTTGCGTCGTAAGCGAACGTATTGTCTTGGATCAATTTCTGGTTTGCGCGGTCCATCGCCGCGATTTGTTCGGCGTCTTTTTGCATTTTTTTGGAGACCGTCGCGCCTGCAATCGCTTGAGCTCCGACCATTGCCGCTTGAAAAGTTGCCACCTTCGCCGTTTGTTTGGCTAGGCGTTGTTCGACCAGCGCGGTGTTGTATTTTTTCAACTCGCGCGCGGCTTCGGCGTCGTTTGGATTCCTGGCGACATTGTACTCAAGCCGCTCTTTCTCTGACTTCAAACTTTGAAGATTGGCGTCGTGTTTCTTTGCTCGTTTCGCAAGTAAAGCGGCGGCGGCAACGTTCGCGGCGCCAAGACTGGTTTCGTACGCAAAGGAGGTCTTGGCCATTTTTGCCGCGGCATCTTGAGCGCCCGAGAGATGCCCGTCGTTCATTTTTTGTGCCGACGCGGCGCCCATCGTGTTGATTACGTTTCGGCCGGCCGTGGTGAGAACCGCATTCGCCGTTTCCGTCGCTTTCGTCGCCGTGTAAGTTTGGCCGCAGCGATAGTCTTTTCCCGTTTTCCCGCCGATTTGGGCCGAGTTTTCGCATTCCTCGATTTGGGCCTGGGTTTGGCGGGAGGTCCCTTTTTCGCTGCTCGAGGAAGAGCCATCGGCACCTGCGGAGCGAGTATCGGTCGAACTCGTCACTCGGCCTGCGGCGTAGGTTGCGACGTTTCCGTCCGCGTATTCGATGCGTCCGCTGTTTTCTCCGCCGGCCCGGAACCACTCCGCGCGATCGGTGTAGGCAATCGCCTTGCCGTTGCGAATCAAGTAGTAGGTGTCCACTTTTGGTTTCCCGGAGGAGGTGGTGGAACCTCCGTTTGTAAGCGGTCCGATCGCGAACGCCGGCAAGGCTCCTCCGAAAAGGGCTGCGCCAAGCATAAAAAGTGTTTTGATTTTCTGTGTACGACCCACGTTCGACCCCCAAGGATGCCAGGCAGGAGTTTCCCGCCTTCAGAGGAACTCATCGTGAAAAGACGAGGAAATCTTGACCTCTGACTCTTCTATTCTCCTGTTTCTTGAGGACCGAGTAAAGAGGTCAAGTATTAAATTAACCCAATAATTTACGGGAAAAGCGTCAGTTTTCGATCGGCTGGGTGGGTCGCCG
>CAZAKW010000159.1:0-6696 GCA_964485835.1 uncultured Bacteriovoracaceae bacterium | reverse complement strand
AAAGGACGAAAGAACACTCTGGCCTATCGGATTTTAGAGCGCGAAATATAAACCAAAAACTCATAAAATGGTCGAAAAGCGCCATTTTCTCGACGCGTAGAAACTTCTCCACCCACGGATCTTTGGATCTTAGCGGCTTCCACTCAAATCAAGTCGGTCGAGTTCGCAGCCTACGTAGCCGGTCGATTTTAGAAAAGCATTGATATAGACTGTTCCGCTGCCCACCTGAGTTCCGAAAATCGGGGCGTTCGCGTGGATGACGGATTCGGGGTTCGATTGCGCGCCCGTGGCATTGAGTATGCTGTCGGTCGCAGTCCAAGCCGACCCACTCCAGTAGTACCACGTCGCTGCACTCAAGCTCGGACCGACGCCCAGGTTATACCCGACTCCGCCCGCGCAGGACGCTCCCAAAGTCTCAGTAAAACTCTGGAGAACGGAATAAGGAACGCCGGTTTTACCAACGACCGTCGGGGAATCGGCGGCGTAGTGGATGGGATCGATCGTAACGGATCTCAGCTCGGGGCTGCACCACGTGGCGCCCGATCCGTAGTCACAGCCCGTTCCCGTATCGTTGCTTTCGAAAACCGTCCGGTACTGGAAATAGCGCGAAGCGGCCGGGGGGTTGGTAAATGTCGAAAAGAGCATGGAAGGGAGCGAGGCCTTCACGTCACCCGTACCATTCAGCGGAGCCGAGTTATTGTTCAGCTCGGAAAAGTACGACTGGTTGGTCCCGTCAGGCCCCTTCCAGTTTGTCCCGTTCGGATCGTCCGAACAGTCGATCGTCGTGCAACTACGAGCCTGGAATTTTAGGAGGTTCGCCCCCCGTCGATACAGCTGGAGAACTTCTTTGTGATCGAGTGCGCGATCCCAGATCGCAACCTCGTCGATCAGACCGGCGTAGTTCAAAGTGCCGAGGTCGAAACGCGCGCCGATACGTACGGCATTAGCCGTCGGCAGATCTCCGGTGGCCGTGTCGTTCTTCGTCGTAAGGAGTACGCCGTCTTTATAAAATCGAGTTCGTGTGGAAGCGTTCTTGTCGTAAACGACGACGATGTGACGCCACCGGCCCGCGTCGTTCGCGTCGTTAAAAACGTCGTCGGCCGCAAAGGAGACTTGGGTGCCACCGCTATTAAAATAGAATCCAAGCGTTCGGACTTGCCCATCACTCGTGTAACTACCTCCGGCCCAGATTCCCCACGCGTGGGCGGCGCCATTTCCGGCCGTGATTGGGTAGTTGAGAGCTCGCGCCTGTGTATTCAGAGCGTTAATCCAGAATTGAAACGTCGCCGTTCCCGTGAGGGTGGGAGCACCAGTGATCTGGAGATGGGTACCATTCGCCCCCGTGAGCGATGCGGCGTTACCGAGAGTTCCGTGATGGGCAAGGGTGGCGCCCCCTGCGAGCTCGGCGTGCCGTCCACCGCCAGAATCATCGCGCAAATCGTTCGCACCGCCCGCTGTCGCCGTAGTTTCGTTTAAATGCCAGAGCCCGACGATATCATCCATCAGATCGTCGTCATCGAGATTACCCGTCGATCCCACGAACGCGTGATAATCATCCGACGTCTCGTTCTGGACGACGCCGCCGGCATAGTCCGGAAGTTCTTTGCGAAACGGAAGGGTCGGCACCCAAGCGAGGTGCGTTCGATTCATTCCGCTCGTGAACGAATCCATCACGCGGGACGCGAAGACGGCCGCGTACTGGGGTGACTGCCGAGAATAAATCGTCTGGATCTCGCCCGAAGTCAGCGCCGCCCGAAAGATCGCCACCTCGTCGATTCGGCCGTTGAAAGCCTCATCGACGACGCTTCCGCCGGGATGGTTCACGGCGCCGAGCCAGAGCGGATCCGTGCTCCCGAGTGGCGCCGTATCTCCGGTGCCCATCGTCCAACCTCCTGCCACCGTCCTCCCGTTAACATACAGGGTCGCCGTGGATGCAGTTCCGAAAGTGTAGGTGAAACCGAGATGGAGCCACTGGCCGACACGGAGCACGGGCAGAGTAGTCGTCCAAACTTGCCATACATTGAGCGAATTTCGGTAATAGAAGGCGACTCGGCCCGGAGTTCCCGTTTCGTAGCGAAGGGCGTAATTAGTCGTATCGGCGCCCGCCGTGCGGCCTTTGCTGATCATGGTTCCAGAGCCCGCTAAGCTGGACGGATTTATCCAAAGCGAGATCGTGATCGGTTCTCCGCTAGCGAACCGGAGCGAATTCGAATCGGGAACGGCGATGTAGTCATCGGTGCCGGCGAACTGGATTCCTTCCGCTAGCTTTCCGCTGACTCCGCTCAATCCGACCCCATTGGCGTTACTCGTGGCTCCATTCGAGCCGATGGCGGCCGGAATGGCGACGCCACTGGCAAGAACGCCGCTATTTCCGTTCAGCTTCCAGTGGGCGACGAGCGATGACCATCGAGGTGTCCAGCTCGAATCGAACTCGGATCGATTTGTCGGGGAACCGGTCTGAGAGAGACGAAGAATATCGCCCGAGGAATCCCACTCGATTCCTGATAGGTGTCCTCCGCCGAATCCGGACAAGGAGTCGTCATCGTCGATTGAGTCATTTCCGGTCAATTTACAGACCCCGCCCGTGAAATCGATTCGCTCTGGATCGAAAGCGTATTCAGACGTGGAATCGAAATCAAATGGCCAGCTCTGATCGAATCGAGTCGGTTCGAGGAGCGAGCTTTCCCCGATTTTCGTGGAAGCGTAGTTACAGGCAGAAAAGAGAATGGCAAGAGTCGCGAACAGGAAGACCCAAATCCCGTGAGAGCGAAAGATTAATAGGAGATTAACATCTTTCACTTTCAATCTAAGCTCCTTCGTTTAGAAAAATCTGAAGCATCAGGCGAATCCCAGACTCGCTTTGTTCAACCACCGACGTGTTCTGTCGCCGGGAATAATATCCAAGCGACGTCTCGAATTGCCGGGATCTCTGCTCACGCACCCCAAGATGCTTGAGAAAAAGTGCACCACTGAATATCGTTCCTCGTCTAACTTCGTACCCATCCGCTCGAGTCGGAAAGGTCATCGCCGACGAACCTCGAATGCCGAACGTAAAGGGCGAGCGCTCGACGAGATCGTAAGATAATGTGCCGCCAATAATCGGAGTGCTCAGCGAATCGATCGATACCAAGGGCGACGAAATTGAACGGAGAAAGAGCGACTTCTGATAGGCGAGATAACCTTCGAGGACGAGGTTGTCGGATAGATCAGTCTGCATGCCGAGCCATAAGCCCGAGGGGAAGGCCGTATCGGGCGAGACCGACTTTCGGGCATCCGTGGGTGGTTCGGCTTTAAAGTAACCGAGGTTCAGAGCGAGGTAAGTGCGGAAATGCTCCGACCAATTCTGGAAGTACTTCGCTTCGAGAGAGAGAAAGAGCTTCGAAGCGACCAGGGCGTCGGCTCTGGTCGAAGAATCTCTTCCTGAGAGGGACGTCATCGCAAAAACCGGGGCGAGGACGAAACTCGCGCTGCGCTCGAAATTCGAAGGGGCCGTGCCTTGCGAAGTTTCCGCAGCCAGAGATTCGACGGTCAGCGAGGGTCTCTGGGGTGCGGGCGTCTCATGTGCGGGAGCCACGATTAAATCGCTCACGGGTGCATTCGGATCCGAAGCCAGGGTCTCGCGGGTGTCCACGCGAGCCCCGTCTCCGAGCTCGATAACTTGGTTGGGAAAGATGCGGTTCGGTTCCCGAATTCCCGGGTTTAGCACCAGCAGCCGATCGAGACTTCGATTCTTCCCCCAGACGGGTCCGGGAAAAAACTGATGGGCAATCTCCGAGAGACTGTCGCCCGGTTTGGCAACATAACTCATGCCAAACGCATTCGAAGACACGCTAAGCAGCGTGATCTGTGCGGCGACTCGATAGGAAAGTGACAGGGAACTCACATTTGAACTGTTCGTGCAGAATGCGATAAATCTTTAGATTTCCTATGCAATCTCGAAACGTATGACGCGATTGAATATTTCCAGGGCGAACCGGGACGCAAATGCTATAACTGGTCGTTTTCAAATATATTTTTTAAAACTTAATATAATTTAACAACTATAGACCTGTCGCATTAAGACCGGTAAAATCTAAAGTACATGCGCTGTACGTCTGTTGCATCTGCCACCCGGCAGATAACTACCCTCCTTGCCCTGAGCTTCTCCCTGGTGGCGATGCAAAGCTGTGGCGTCTCCATTCGCTCTCTCAATCCTCTGACGGCCGCACAAATCCAAGATGCGGTTCTTTTACCACCGACCCAGCTTGCCATCTCAGCTAGCGATGCCATCCTCCAGAACGCGTGCGCGCTCCTTTCGATCTCGCAAAAAAACTCCGAAGGTGGCGCTGCCCCTAGCGATAGCGCGACCTCCATTACCCTTTCCCGCTCTGGCGCGACGGGAACTTTTTACTTCGATTCCGGTTGTTCGACATCGACCACCACTACGACGATTTCAAGCGGCCAAAGCGTGGTTACCGTCTACTTCCAAAATTCGAGTCTCGCACAAACGATCCTCACGGCGAGCACGCCCGATTTAACCGACGGTGAACATTCATTAGTGACCTACGCCGCGACGGGGAACCGCAACGATTTCGCGACCGGAAACAACCCTCGTAACATCGCGGCCGGAGACTTCGACGGGGACGGGAAAAGCGACCTGGCCGTGATTAGCCAATCCGCCAACGAAGTTCACGCCTACCTCGGAAACGGGGACGCTACGTTCAAGGCGGGGACCGTCTATTCAACCGGAACGGCTCCCGAAAGTCTCCAAGCAGGAGACTTAGACGGCGATGGCAATCTCGACATCGTCGTCGTCGCAAAAAACTCCAATACCCTAAACATCAAAATGGGGATTGGCGACGGAACCTTCATCGCCGCACCGGACGTCGTCATCGGCGGCAATACCTACGAAGTAGCGATCGCCGATATCGACGGCGATGGGAACTTGGATCTCATCAGCCCAAGCCGAGTCGCGGTCCAAATCTATGCGTCCCTCGGAAATGGTGATGGCACATTTGGCGCCGCGATTAACAGCGCCACCATCGGCACCACCCGCGGAATCATCGCGGAGGATTTCGACTCTGACGGAATAAAGGATATCGTCGTCGCCGGAATTAATGCGGGCGTCGGCGGAATCAGTTTTCAAAAAGGAAATGGCGACGGAACGTTTGGTGCGTTCACACACTACTCAAGCGGGACCGGCGGAACCAGCCCCCATTATATTATTGCCAGGGATCTTGACTCGGACGGAGACCTCGATGTGGTTGGAGGAAACCTGAGCGGAAACTCCATTTCTGTTTTTGAGCACACGGGCACGGCGGTCTTTTCAACGCGAACTAACTACGCCACCGGCGGGGAAACCCAAGGAATTCTTGTCGAAGACTTCAATGGAGACGGATTCTGGGATATCGCCGCTCTCGTTTCTCCGCTTGACCAACTGAGTATCTTTCCCGGTACCGGCCCCCTCACCTTTGGTGCGCGCGTCGATTCGACACTTGTCGATAGCCCCAAAGGCGTTGCAACCGGCGATTTCGATGGCGATCTAAATAACGATATTGCGACCGCGAACGTAGACGGTGCGACTTTCTCCGTTATCCACTCGATCCCTTAAATCGGGACGAAAAGCCGTACCGCATCCGGAACGACTTCGAACTCCGCCCGAGCGACCAAAATTTGCTCGCCATCGAGATTGATTGGCACAGGCGCGGAAAACTCCAGGCGGAGCTTTTCCACGCTTTCCTGGCGAATCGGCCACGCGGAGGTTTCGGGACGATCTTTCTGCAGCTCAAGACCGAGGGCGAGAAGCTCGCTTGTTTCCAGATCAGGCACCTGCAGAAACTCCAAACGGGGAACGAACGGACTGCCGGCGGAAGCGACCTGGATTCCCCCACCCGCGAAGCGCGAGTTGGCCACAACGAAGCCAATGGCTTCCTCGCGTTTGCCCCCGTTAACTCCGAGTTGAATCGATTCGCGCGTGACCACCTTGCCTAAACCATTTAGAAAATAACTCCACCGACCGGCAAAATTTTTCATCGGTCCGCTCGTTTCCGGAGTGATCGTGGCGAACATACCGCCGCTGGCGACGTTGATAAAATAACGTTCGTTACAACGACCGATCGCGAGCGAAGGGAAACACGCTTTCTCCGAAAAGGCCTCATCGAGGTGGGATCGGACCTCGTCGGAGTTAAGTCCGATCGACCGCGCAAAATCGTTCCCGGTTCCAAACGGTAGGTAACAAATCGCAGGACGTGAACTTTTCGGAAACCGCATCAGTGAGTTCAAGACCGCGTTTAAAGTTCCGTCTCCTCCGATCACCACCCACATTTTCGCGCGACTCGCCCGCTCGGCTTCTACCCGTGGAGTTCCGTCCTCCCTTGATTCTCCGGTGAGGGAAACGAGCGCACAGTGTTCTTGTAGAAAGCTAAGGATCCCGGAAAATTCCGGTGATTCGGAGGCCTTACGGTTGATCGTTAGAAGAATTTCACCATCGCTCACTACGACTCCAGAGTTTGTTTCGTTTAAAGATCCGGACTGTGATTGAGACCGAACTTAGGTTCGAATTCAAGGGAGATTCTACGATGGTGCGATGGACTCGCTCGCGGATTTGTGATTCGCTCCGGGGATGAACCTTTCCTGGCTGATCCTGCTCACGATTTTTACGATCCATCCCGCTCATGCAGTAACGCCTTCCGAACCTCGCTGCGGCGTTTCCACCGG
>CAZAKW010000158.1:2424-6701 GCA_964485835.1 uncultured Bacteriovoracaceae bacterium | reverse complement strand
GCACTGGAGGAGCTCGGAAGGAGAGGGGACGGGCAAATCCGACATGGCCGGACCTTAGCATAAGGGCGCCAGGGAGGGGAGAAGTGGGCGTTTCTGCGATGCGTAATTCTGCCCGGCATTACACTGCGGAGGGTCGTGATGAGACTTACGGAAACACGACGTTTTCATTGGAGTTGTCGACGCCTTCGTCTAGTCTCGAAGCTCTCGAAAAGATTGGAGAATGAGTCTATGACGAGTTCGCAAGGCAGTCCTAAAATAGAAGTAAACGAAGATCTCGTGGTCAAGGTTGCCGACCTGGCCCGGCTGGCGCTGACCCAGGAGGAAATCCAAAAGTACGCCTCCCAAATGAAGACGACCCTCGGATACGTCGACCAAATCGCCGGCGTGGAAATCCCGGCGGGGATCGAACCTCTCTACCATCCGCTTGAGTGCGAGACGCCGATGCGCGACGACGTAGTGGTCCCTTCTCCGACCAGTGACGACGGCAAACCGAAGATGATTCGTGCGGCTCCGAATACGCTCTACGAAGGTTTCAAAGTTCCGCCCATTCTTTAATTTTTCACTCGAAGACACTTATGCTGAATTTAAAATACCGTACCATCTCGGAAATTCACGATGCTTTCGACCGCAAGGAACTCTCGGCGGTCGAGCTGACGCGCGATACTCTCGCTGCGATCCAGGAGTCCAAAAAGAACGCGTTTCTGTTGCCGCTTGCCGAGCGCGCCACCGCCGCGGCGAAACGCGCGGACCAGATTCTCGCTGAGCACGGCAAGGTACCCCGCGATCAATATCCGCTCTTGGGCATTCCGCTCGCGCTCAAGGATAACCTCGTTCTCGACGGCGTCAGGACGACCTGCGCGTCGAAAATGTTAGAAAACTATATTCCTCCTTACACGGGCACGGCGGTCGCTCGTTTAGAAAAAGCCGGCGCGGTGTTCGTCGGAAAAACGAATATGGACGAGTTCGCTATGGGCGGGTCCGGAGAGAATTCCGCTTTTGGCGCGGTCGAACACCCCGATTTTCCCGGATATGTGCCCGGCGGTTCCTCCAGTGGCTCGGCAACCGCGGTGAAGGCCGGGTATTGCGTCGTTTCCCTAGGAAGCGATACGGGAGGATCAATCCGGCAGCCGGCCAGTTATTGCGGAGTCGTCGGCTTAAAGCCTTCTTACGGAACGGTTTCACGCTACGGTCTGGTCGCATTCGCGAGTTCCCTGGATCAAATCGGGCCTTTCGCCAATTCGGTCGAAGACGCCGCGACGGTCCTTGAGGTGATGGGTGGTCACGACCCACTTGATTCGACTTCTGCGAAACGTCCCGCAGAACCGTATTCGAAGAATCTCCGCAAGGCGATCGATTGGAAGAGTTTGCGTATCGGCATCCCGAAACAATACTTCATCGACGGCGTCGATCGTTCCGTCCAGGACTCCGTCCGCAAAGCGATTTCGTGGTTTGAAAAACAAGGGGCGAAGCTAATCGACATCGATCTTCCGAATACGCCTTACGCGGTTTCGGTCTATTACATCGTCGCCGTCTCCGAAGCCTCTTCGAATCTCGCAAGGTTCGACGGCGTCCGATTCGGCGTCCGCCCGCCGGACGCGATGCAAGTCGAAGACATCGCCGATTTTTACAAAAAGGTGCGCGCCAACTTCGGACCCGAAGTGAAGCGCCGGATTATTCTCGGGACGTTCGCGCTTTCAAGCGGCTATTACGACGCCTATTTCCGGAAAGCCTGTCAGGTCCGCCGGATGATCAAAAACGATTTCGACCGCGTCTTTAAAGACTGTGACCTTATTCTTGGGCCGGTCGCGCCTTCGACCGCTTTCAAAGTCGGCGAGAAAGCGTCGGACCCGTTGAAGATGTACCTCAACGATATTCTGACAATTCCTTGCAACCTTGCCGGCCTGCCTGGGATGAGCGTGCCGTGTGGACATGACGATCAAGGCCTTCCCATCGGTCTACAGATGATCACGCCGCAATTCCAAGACGATCTTCTCCTGCGAGTCGGCCACGCCTTCGAGCAAGGTTATTCGGTCGGAGGTGCGAAATGAGTTTGAAAAATCATCCCGAATGGGAAGTCGTCCTGGGTTTGGAGATCCACGCCCAACTCGCCACGCAGACAAAAATTTTCTGCGGATGTCCGGCGCGGGCTCCGGAAGGCGTCTCGGTCGCCGATCTCGGTCCGAATGCGAACACGTGCCCGGTTTGTTCGGGCCAGCCTGGGGCCTTGCCCGTCCTGAATCGCCAAGTCGTGGAGTTTGCGATGCGGGCGGGACTTGCCTTAAATTGCGAAATTCGACGGGAGAACGTCTTCTCCCGAAAAAATTATTTTTACCCCGATCTGCCGAAGGGATACCAGATCTCTCAATTTGATCTTCCGATCTGCGAAAAAGGGCACATCGAAATCGAGTACAAGGCCGACGGCAAAGAAACGACGAAAAGGATCGGCATCACGCGAATCCATATGGAAGAGGACGCGGGCAAGAATCTCCACCTTGACGAGTTCTCGCTCGTGAACCTGAATCGTGCGTGCGTGCCATTGATCGAAATCGTATCGGAACCCGATATGCGCTCGGCGGAGGAGGCCGGCGCTTACATGCGCGCGATCCATTCGATTGTAACCGCGATCGGCGTTTGCGACGGGAACATGCAGGAAGGCAACTTTCGTTGCGATGCGAACGTTTCCGTCATGCCCAAAGGTTCGACGAAATTTGGGACCCGTGCGGAAATCAAGAACGTGAATTCGTTTCGCTTCGTGGAGAAAGCGATCGAGTACGAAATCGACCGCCAGATCGCCCTAATCCAATCAGGCGGCAAGATCGTCCAGGAAACGCGACTTTGGGACTCGGCCAAAAACCAAACCTTCTCGATGCGCTCGAAGGAAGAAGCCCACGATTATCGTTACTTTCCGGAACCGGATTTGGTTCCGGTGCGGATCGAATCGGCTTGGCTTGAGAACGTCCGAAGCAAGATGCCCGAGCTACCGAGCCAAAAAAAGGCTCGGTATATTTCCGAGTTCGGGCTTTCAAGTTACGACGCCGGCGTTCTAACGGGATCCGCAGCGCTTGCGAAGTTTTTCGAAGACACCCTTGGACGTCTCGGCGCGGGCGCGAAAACCACGGCCAAGACTGTTTCGAACCATTTAGGCGGTGAGATCTCCCGATTGGCGAACGAAGAGCAAATCGAAGTCGATGCTTCCAAGATCACTCCCGAACTTCTCGCCGATGTCGTGAAGTTACAGGCCTCAAACGGAATATCGAGCACGGGAGCCAAGACTGCGATCGGAGTCGCCTGGAAAACGGGCGATCCGATTCAAACGATCGTCGATCGCGAGGGGCTTGCCCAGGTGAGCGACACGGGCGCTCTTGAAAAAGCAGTCGCGGACGTCATCGCGGCGAATCCCGGCCAAGCGGCCGAATTTCGCGCGGGCAAGGAAAAGCTCCTTGGGTTTTTCGTCGGCCAGGCAATGAAAGCCACGGGCGGCAAAGCGAATCCCGCCATGCTTCAAGAAATCGTTCGTCGTAAACTCAGTAGTGAATCCGGAGGTGACGCGTGAAAAAGACCCTGATTATTCTAGGATCGTTGGTCGGAATTTTCCTTTTGGCGATCATCGTGATTCCGCTGGTGGTCGACGTTGACGAATATCGGCCGCGCATCGTTCAGGAAGTGAACCAGAAGATTAACGGGACTCTGGAGCTTGGAAAACTGAGCCTTTCGCTTTGGGGCACCATCCGCGTTGAGATCGCAGGACTGGATCTGAAGGATCCGAAGGGCGTTTCCATTGTCTCGGTAAAGGACGCTTTCGTGTCGGTACCGTGGACATCGATCTTCGGCGGTTCGCCCGTTTTGACCTTGAACATGCGCTCGCCGGAACTGCGCGTAGTGAAGGATGCCGCGGGGGATTTAAACGTCGCCAAGTTGATGAAAGAGACGCCGCCGGAGTCGCCGACCGCGGCGGGTGCGGAACCGGCCGGCGGAAGGCCGACGGAGTTGCCGGGCATTGCCGCGAACGCGAGGCTCGGCGCGGACATCCAGAACGCGTTGTTCGTTTACCGAGACGAAGCGACGGCAAGCGAGACCGCGATGCGGAATCTTAATCTCCGGGTAAAAGATCTCTCTTTATCCCGACAAACGGAAATCGAGCTCTCAGGCCTTTTCGAGAGCAAAGCCGAGGACGCATTCCGAATCGCTGGCCCTTTCACGGTGAAGATGACGGCCGATCCCCGCGTGGAAGGCGGAGAATTCCAAGGCGCAAAAGCAGAAGTGGACGCGAACTTCGA
>CAZAKW010000158.1:0-2414 GCA_964485835.1 uncultured Bacteriovoracaceae bacterium | reverse complement strand
TCTCGAGGCTTTCGACCGTTTTCTTTAACGCCGAAATCGAGACTTCGGGAAAGGTGACGAATCTTCAAACCGAACCCGTGATGGATCTTTCGATCAAGTCCAACGTGATTTCTCTCGCGCCGTGGAACGAGTTGATTCCGATGCTGAAGGAATATTCGCTCTCGGGAAATGCCTCCTTTGCCGCGCAGGCGAACGGACCGGCGGAGAAACTTCAATATCAGGCCGATCTTTCCGTGAAGGATTTGAAGGCGAAATCCCCGATGCTCAAAGCGGAGCCGGTGGTGAACCTTTCGGTGAAAGTAACGACCGATAAGGTCGAAAAGATGCTGGCGACGCTTCGCGCGCCGGGGAACGATTTGACCTTGGAAGGTACGGTCGTATCGTTCGCCAAACCCAAGATCGATCTGAAAATCACTTCCTCTAGTCTTGATCTGGACCAACTCGTCGACTTTCCTCCGCCAAGCGAGGAAAAGCCCGCGGCCGCTGCGGGAGGCAAAGGGGACGGCGGGGGAGCGCCCGCCGAGGAAAATCTGGACGCGATGTTGGATCCGCTTCGTAAGAACGAAATCGCCAAGGCGACGACGCTGGTCGCGACAATCAACGCGAAGATGATCCAGTTTTACGGGGTTCGGATGACCGATTTCGTAAGCCGGCTCTCCATGCGGAATCTGACGTTCTCGGTGGATTCGGCTTCCATGAAGTTATGGAACGGAAACGTTGGTTTAAAAGCGAATGCGGCCTTGGCGCCGAAAACACCGACTTACCGGTTTACCACGACCGTCGCGGGACTGGATATTTCGAAAGCCGTCGCCAGCCAATTCGCGATGTTCAAGAATACCTTGATCGGAAAGCTGGATTTTAAAATGGAAGGCTCGGGAAGCAGCTTTAATCCGACACCCGCTAAACGGAGCTTAAGCGCCAAAGGCAGCATGAAAGTGATCGACGCCGAGTTCCAGTCGATCGACGTTGGAAAGATGGCCGCCGAAGCGATCAACAAGGCGCTGGAGAAGATCGAAGATAAGATTCCGGCGGCGAAAGGAAAGACGGTTAAATCGCTTCCCCAAAAATCGTCGAGCTACGAGTTCGTCGCTTCGGATTTTTCGATTAATAACGGTCGGTTCGTGGCGCCGAACTTCAATGCGAAGGCGAAAAAGAATCAAGGTCTTGATCTACGCGGCTCGACCGAGGTCGGATTGATTGATCAGGAACTGAAAGCCGAATGGGAAGTGATCGATACTTACAATATGACCAAGGCCCGGGACATCGGCTTCACGGTTTCCGGTGTCCAGGTCGATTCGGCCCTTGCCCAAGGCTCTAATCCGGTAACGATTCCGGTGAGCGTCGCTTGCAAAGTGACTGCGCCCTGTCCGAGTTACGGGAAGGTACCGGAGCATTTCCTGAAAGTCGCCTTTGGAAACGTCAAATCCGGGGCGAAAGAAGTCGTGAAAGAGAAAGCGAAGGAGAAAGTGCAGGAAGCCGGGAAAAAGATCCTCAAGGGGCTCTTCAAATAAAATGAAAAAGGCTTCGATCGATCTCGGTACGAACACCTGCCTGCTTTTGATTGCCGATGTCGATACGCAGACCGGACAAGTAGCACGGATCCACCGCGACCAATCGACGATGGTACGACTTGGGCAAGGGGTCGATCGCACGAAGCGAATTCACCCCGATGCGGCGGAGCGGACGCTTGCTTGCTTGAGAGGGTATGCTTCGCAAATTGCCGCAAGTGGAGTGAAGCCTTCCGAAGCGGTGTGCGTGGCGACGGCTACCGCTCGCGACGTGGAAAACGGCGGCCTTTTTTTCGAACGGGTGAGCCGCGAGACCGGTTTAAGTTTCCGCACGATTTCCGGGGAAGAAGAAGCGCGGGCAATGTTTGAGGGCGGACTGCTTCCGGGCATGGACCCGCATCGCGCCTGCGTGATCGATATCGGGGGGGGGAGCACCGAATTCCGCTCCCACTCCGGAGGGTGCAGTTTACAGATGGGCTCCGTCCGTTTCACCGAGCGTTACTTGAAGTCCGATCCAGTGACGGACACCGAATTTTGGGCCGCGCGGGACGGAGTGACGACAGAATTAGAGAAGGCTTCCGACTGGCGCGCCTCGGTCAGTCAGGATTCCCAACTCGTCGGCGTCGCTGGAACGGTCGTCGCATTGGCCCAGTGGCATCTGGGGCTTTCCGATTTCGCCGCCGAAAAAATCGATGGGTGTATCCTCAACCGTGGGGATATCCACCGGATGGTGGAGGAGCTCAAGTGGCGCACGGTCGCCGAGCGTAAGGTGCTTCCCGGAATGGAGCCGGGCCGGGCCGACGTGCTCCTCGCGGGCGCGTTGATTTTATGGCGGTCCTTGGAGGACCTCCGGTTTCAAGAGCTTCGCGTGAGTACGCGTGGGCTGCGCTTTGGGGTATTCGGAAT
>CAZAKW010000157.1:0-6704 GCA_964485835.1 uncultured Bacteriovoracaceae bacterium | reverse complement strand
GCGCAGCCCTTGGACGTCGACGTAAACGGCGGGATCGTAAATCGCAAAACACGCGTTGATCGGCTGGTAATGGTCGGGATTCGAACCCGTCACGTACCGAAGCAGCGCTCCCATCGCCGAGTTCACCGGAGGAACCTCAAGCGGCCTCCCACGCAGCCGATCCAGAATAAAATTCGCGGCCATCAGTCTGCACGCTGCACTCTCGAGGTAACCTTCGACGCCAGTTACTTGGCCGGCGAGGTAAACGCGGGGATGCCCCTTCAAGGAAAGGTCGGGGCGAAGCACCCGTGGTCCGCAGACGTAGGTATTCCGATGGATGGATCCCAGGCGAAGAAACTCCGCTTTCGCCAACGCCGGAATCATCCGAAAGATTTTTCCTTGCTCGCCGTACTTAAGTTTCGTCTGGAATCCGACCAGATTATAAGCGGTTTTCGATTGGTTTTCCGCACGAAGCTGCACGCAGGCGTAAGGACGTTTTCCGGTGACGGGATCGACCAGGCCGACCGGTTTCATCGGGCCGAAGCGAAGCGTTTCCCGACCGGTCGCTGCGATCGATTCGATCGGTTGACAGCCTTGAAAGAGAATTTCCTTTTCGAAGTTCTTCGGCGGTACTTTTTCGCCCGCGATGAGCGCGTCGAGGAACGCGCCGTATTCTTCTTCCGTCATCGGACAATTCAAGTACGCTTCTTCTCCGCCTTTATCGTAACGGTTCGCGAGAAACGTCTTACTCATGTCGATCGAGGCGGTATCGACGATCGGGGCGATCGCGTCGTAAAAATAAAGTTCTTTGCGATCGGAATTTTTCGAAGTCGCGTCGAGGATCCAATTCGCGAGGTTCTCCGAGGTCAGCGGGCCGGTGGCGATCAACGTGATGCCGTCGTCGAACGGACGAACGACCTCGCCCGCGTGACGGAAGATCCGGGGATGGGCGACGATTTTTTCGGTGACGAATTTCGAGAACACGTCGCGATCAACCGCGAGCGCTTCGCCTGCCGGGACTCGCGCGACTTCCGCCGCCTGCAGCGCAAGCGATCCCATTTCGAACATCTCGGCTTTCATCATTCCCGGGGCCGAGAGGGGATTCGTGGTCTTGAACGAATTCGAGCAGACGAGTTCGGCGCATTGGTCGGTTTTGTGGGCTTCGGTCATCCGCACGGGCCGCATCTCGTGAAGGTGGATTTCCAGGTCCAGTTCCTCCGCGTGCCGCGCTAAAAACCAGGCCGCTTCGCTGCCCGCCAAACCGCTGCCGACGACGTGGACTTTTTGTGCCATGGCGGAGGGTATAGCCGGATCGACCGTGCTATTCTAGGGAAAGGCATCGAGTCTTGAAGGAGATTGCCCATGTCCCCGAGAACGCTCCAAGCGGCTGTCGTAAAATTCCTCGAAGTCCTTGAAATTCAAAGAAAAGTTTCAAGCCATACCTTGCGCGCCTACCGTTCTGATCTTCGGGATTGGGCTGAGGATTTACGAGGGGCAGGTTTTGACGAGCTGGCTCGGCTCGATACGGAACTGAAGCCGATGCATTTACGCGCTTATCTCGCCAAGCAATCCGCGGGGCGAGAAAAGACCACCCTCGCCCGAAAGCTTTCGGCGATTCGTGGTTTTCTTCGTTTCGCGCGCGCGGAAGGGTGGATTGCGCGAGATCTGGGGCGGCTGGTTTCTTCGCCGAAGACCCAGAAGAAGATTCCACGGTTTTTGCGCATCGACGAAACGAGCGCTTTGATTGACGCTCCGAACGTTACGACCGTGATGGGCCGGCGGGACCGCGCGATCTTCGAGTTGATTTACGGTTCGGGTTTACGCGTGAGCGAAGCCGTCGGCCTCGACGTGCGGGAAGTGGATCTTGAAACGAACTGGGTGAAGGTCTTAGGGAAGGGCTCGAAGGAACGGACCGTCCCGATCACCCCAAGCGCCGCGGAAGCGATTCGCGCGATGCTCGCGGATCGTCCGACGAGTTCCGAAAAAGGCGCGGCTTTGTTCGTGAATCTGCGGGGCGGGCGATTGACGGACCGAAGCGTCGCGCGTCAGCTCGTCCGCTATCTCAAGGAGCTAGGGGCGATTCGCGGCATCTCCCCCCACGGTTTGCGACACTCTTTTGCCACTCATCTCCTCGCGGCGGGGGCGGATTTACGAGGGATCCAGGAACTCCTCGGGCACGCACAGCTCACGACGACGGAGCGTTACACTCACGTGGATTTAGGCGGGCTCGTCGACGAATACCGCCTCGCGCATCCGCTTGAGAATCGACCGGCCGCGAAGCGTCGTTAAAAGATTATAAGTCGTTGAGAACTCGGTGCGCGTTCGGTACCCTTTTCGGTACGAAATGGATTTCCTCGTCGACTTCCTTCTTAACTTTTACGGGCCCACTCCGTATCTCCTCGTCTTCGGGATCCTGCTTCTTTGCGGATTCGGTCTGCCGATCCCGGAAGACGTCACGCTTTTCGCCGGCGGGTTGCTTGCTTATTACGGCGTCTGCAATCTTTGGTTGATGATCGTCGTCGGTTTTTTCGGAGTCATGATCGGCGACTCGACGATGTGGTTTTTAGGACATCGATACGGACGACGGCTGATGAAACGATCCTTTTTTCAAAAGCTCCTACCTGAAGAGCGAATCCAGCTCGCTTCGCAGAAGCTGAATCAAAAAGGAGCGCGCCGTTTGCTCTTTGCGGCCCGATTCATGCCCGGGCTGCGCGCGCCGGTGTTTTTCACGTCCGGGTTGTTGCACGTGCCATTTACTCGATTTTTTTTAATGGACGGCGTCGCCGCTCTCCTCAGCGTGCCGGCGATCGTAGGCGCAGTATACTATTTTGGGGACGAGCTTGATTTGGTCGTTCGCTGGATCAAGAACGTCGAACATGGAATTCTTTTCGTGATCGCGGCGATTCTTTTATGGGTCGGGTTTAAGTGGTGGCGCTCCCACCGCCGCGCGATCGCGGGGAGCCCATCACTATGAAATGCCGGCCGTTTCCGAGATTGAAGCTCGCCGTCGTGCTTTTGGTGATCGCGCTCGCGTTCGATAGCGGGTGCTCTTTGAAGGCGGGTCGTGAACGAAGCGACGTTTCCGAGTCGGCCGTGCTTCCGGCGACCGGTGCTTCTCCGACGGTGGATTATAGCGCGAAAATTCCAGAACTTTGCGCTCAGCTCGACCATTCGATCAAAAAGTATCGATGGAATCTAAAGACCTGTGAGGGCATCCGCTGGAAATCAGACCGGCTTTCGGAGGAGGGGCGTCCGCTCATTTACGCCGAGTTTGGCGACCCGGCGAGCGCGAACAAGACCCTTGTTCTTTCGATGGTCCACCCCGACGAAATCACGCCGCTTTATCTCGGTTTCAAGCTTGCCCACTATTTCCGCGAGCGAGAGGGCGAGCTTAAGGATGCCCACTTGATCATCGCTCCGTTTGTGAATCCGGACGGCCATTTTCGGAAGGTCCCGATTCGAATGAATGCGCGAGGGGTGGATCTCAATCGAAATTTCGATACGCCGCTTTGGCGCGAAGAGGCGTTGCGGACGTGGAATACGAAGTTGAAGAAGAACCCGCGCCGTTTTCCAGGGAACGAACCGAGTTCGGAGTCGGAAACGAAGTTTCAGGAAGAACTGCTCGCGCGCTTCAAGCCTACGAAAGTCCTCTCCGTACACGCGCCTCTGAATGTGACCGATTATGATGGTCCCTCGAGTTTGACTCTGGACCGTTTTCCGAGGGAATACGTGCGCGCCTGTTATCGTTTGCGGGGACAGCTTCGTGCGAAGCACACCGGTTTTTTTCCGGGTTCGCTTGGAAATTACGCCGGAATCGAGATGGGGATTCCGACCATCACGCTGGAACTTCCTTCCGCGGACCCTCGTCAAGCCGAGCGGTTTTGGAAAAAGTTTCGTCCCGGCATCCACTCGATGGTGAAATTCAAAATTTCTCCCGTCGAGAAATCGTAGTGGTCATCGGCCCGAATGGGCGGCATCCGGAATTCGCGAGACGTGTTCGATTTGCGGGGCTGGTTTGAGAGCCTTTCGCCCCTCTTGAAAGAGGTAAAATCCGGTGATCATCGCTAACGCCGCAGCGGCGGCGACCGCCGCATTCGGGCTCAAGAATGCAAATGCGCGCCCATTGGCGCCCGAGCCGCGCACGGCGTCTTTCGGCAGCGGAAGTTCCGCCTCCTCGGTAGCGAAGGAACGGATGACTTCTTCGACGTTGCCGATGAGAAAGGCGGGCGGAACGGGAATCGGGCGAAGTGTTTCCGGCGGCTTCACGACCGGCGAGACGGCAGTTTTTTCGGCGGTACCGGCGGCAGCGTGCGCATCCGCAGCGTGCGCGGGAGTATTTGCGAGAAGATCATCCATGTCCGCGTAGTCGGCCGCTTCCGTGATTGTCGCGGGAATTTCTTCGACCGAAGCGAGGTGTATTGGCGGAAACGGGGGCGGGGTGGCTTGGGAACGCAAGACCCGTCCGTCGATGGCCATTTCCGCGGCGACCGGAACCTCTTGGGGGGGGGCAGGCTGGGCCATTTGGGTTTGAAGCCGATGGATTTCCTGGCGATGACCCTGGCTGATTTCCTCGATCCGTTTTACGGCGTCGATTTCCATCTGGCGTCGCTGGGCGGTTAACCGAGCTTGTAACAGCCGCTCTTGCTCAAGCTCGCTCTCCAGCTGCGCTTCTTCTTCGAGGCGTCGGGCTTTGACGTAGTCCGCGAGCACCGCGCTTCGGTGGATCAGCGCCATGCCGTTGCAATGGGCGCAGCGCACGTAGGCCCGGGTCGTCGATTCAAAATCGATTCCGGCGGTGACGAGTTCTTCGCAGTGGGGACAGTTCCAGCGCATGCTTTGGGTTCCGTTCTCATCCACTAGAATCGAAGATTTACGGAATCGCGGCAATAGGTAGGAACTGCCCGGCCCGCGTTCCGGGGACTCGGCAAAATCCGCCCTTCGATTTATTCCGTGGCCCGCCGAAGAGAAGGAGGCATGGATGCTTTGAAAAACCTTCTCCACTCGCGCCTTCGAAACCAGCTGAGCAACGTGCTTTTGTTCGGAAGCATGATCGCTTTAACGGGGATTGGGATCGTGGCGGGCGCGGTGAGCGGCTTGCTCCTCGCGGGCCGAACCGCCGTTCACGATCTACCGCCAATCTTTCAGCTCGGAACCGTTTTACTTTTCACCGTCACGGGATTCGCGGCCGGAGTTTTCGCAAGCGTCGGAGCTAGCCCGTGGGTCTTGCGGTATGCGTTTTTCGCGACGCGAATCGGGGAATGGAGCGGCGTCGCGGTTTATTCCGCCCGGGACGAGGATCTGCCGGGTCGGTTGCCGAATGTTTTCGTGGCGGGATTTGCGCGCGCATGGGGTCCTTTCCGCCCGGTGATCTTCGTCGCGGAAGGAGCGCTCAGGGCACTCAAACAAGATTCATTGGAAGCGGTCTTCGCGCACGAACTTTCCCATTTGGACTGTCGCCATCTTTCTCGCCGCTTGTTTCGAGCGGTCGGTGTTTTTCTGCTGGCTTCGTTTTTGACCTCGATCACTTTGATCGGTCTGCATTGGAGCGGATACACGGGAATGGGTGGCGCTTTCTCGGTAGTCGCCGGAATTTTACCGGCATTGCTGACTTGGATGGCGATCGGACAGATGGGATGGGAGCAGGAGTTCGAGGCCGACGAAGCCGCGCTTCGCAACTACGGGGTCGCTCCGGAGGCGCTCCTTTCCGCTTTGATAGCGATGCAAAAGGCGATTGGTGGCGAGGCCCACCCACTCGTATCGGCGCGGATGGATTCTCTGCGCCAGAAGATCGTCGACTTGGCGGCGACGGCACCTCGTCCCGTATTTTCCGACGAGTCCCGGGTCGCTTAGTTTTCTTAGGCTGTGGTATAGCCATGGGAGAACCTATGGCGCCAAACAAGAACTCCTCCACGCGGGTTGAAACTCTAATCGCCGATATGCGGGCCGGAAAACGGCTGGCGATCGCGCGGTTAATCTCGAAGGTTGAAAATCGAGATCCCGATCTGCACGAAGTTATGCGGGGCATTTATTCCCTTTCGGGCACGGCCCAGATTTGGGGGATTACCGGACCTCCCGGCGCCGGAAAATCGACGATGGTGGATCGCCTTGCGGTGAACCTACGAGCGCGGGGAAAACGTGTCGCCATCGTCGCGGTCGATCCGTCCTCGCCGTTTTCCGGCGGCGCGATTCTGGGGGACCGGATCCGCATGCAGGGCCATACCGCAGACGACGGGGTCTTTATCCGTTCTTTGGGGACGCGGGGTAAACACGGTGGTTTATCGCACGCGACGAAAGAGGTCGTGCTCGTGTTGGACGCGGCGGGATTCGACGTGATCCTCGTGGAAACAGCGGGGGTCGGACAGACTGAACTCGATATCCTTAAGCTCGCCCAGACCGTGGTGGTCGCTTTAGTTCCGGAGAGCGGCGATTCGATCCAGGTGATGAAGGCAGGGTTGATGGAAATTGCGGACGTCTTCGCCGTGAATAAATCTGATCGCCCGGAGGCAGATAAGCTCGTGAAAGAACTGATCACGATGGTCGGAATGAACGATCACGATGCGGCCTCATGGATGATCCCGGTCCAGAAGACCGAGGCTCTGCGAGACGTGGGCATGGCCGAACTCCTCGAGGCCATTGAGCGGCATCAAGCGTGGTTGACCACCTCCGGACTACGCGATGAAAAGGGCCGGCGATTTCTGACCGAAGAGGTGTTCGATATTCTGGTG
>CAZAKW010000156.1:0-6721 GCA_964485835.1 uncultured Bacteriovoracaceae bacterium | reverse complement strand
CACGCAGACGATGGCCATGAAAAGAAGGGTCGAGGCCAAAGCATACGGGGTGTGATGGCTGAACGCGCCGAGAAGGATACCTCCGACGGCGGGACCGCTGACGTAGGCCAGTTTCATAGCCGAGGTCCCCAGTGGGATCGCGCTTTTTAACTGCCGACGGAAGACTAGGCGGGGCAAGATCGCTTGATAGGCCGGAGAGTAAAACCCTCTCGCCAGCCCGGTGAGTAAAGCCGCTGCGAAAAGGTGGGCCGGGGTCGTTGCCCACCACGCGATCAGCATCGAGACCAGCGAGACGAAAAGGACGTAGAAGAGAATTCGGCGGGGATTGGATCGGTCAACGACGTAGCCGGCGATGAGCGCCAAACTAATCGCTGGAATCGCTTCGGCTAAACCAATCAAGCCAAGATACAGCGGATCTCGGGTAAAGACGTACATTTGCCAGCCCAGGATAACGGCTTGCAGTTGGACGGCAAAACTTCCGAGGAAGCGGACACTAACGAGGAAATAGAAAGAACGACCGAAGGACTCGGGCTTAGATTGTGTCCCAGACATACCGTTCGTTTTCGAAGGCATGGTTTGCCAGGGATTTAATCAACTCGTCGTCATTCTCATCGATTTTATTGAAATTCGACTTGGTTCGCCGGCGAACCTGGCCCGCGAAGACTTCGAGGATCTCGAGTTCCTTGCGCGCGGCCTCCGCCCCAATTTTCTTCACCGATGCGTCGACGCGGCTCAGTACCGCGGATAGAACGAACAAATCGATCATGATGTCAGCCAGCCGCTTGGTGGCGAACTGCTTCCCGATGATGTTTTTTCCGTGTTTCTTCAAGATCTTGTCGGCGGCGCCGGCGAGGGTGCGGGTCCCTTCCTCGAAAATTTCCGCATGCGGTTTCAACAGCGGATCGAGCTTCGTGAACGTCGCTTTAGCGGCGCCAAAGCCAGTTTCCTGAGTGACCCGACGGCGAGCATATTCCGAAATCGTGCCGAATCCCTTGATCGGATCCAGGAAAATTCCTTCGAGTGACTTAGAAAGAGCGGTGAGTTCCTTTCCGACATCGTTCATCGCGGTCAAAGCGATGAAGAGGCGGAGAATGTCGTTGGTGCCTTCGAAGATTCGATTGATTCGCGAATCCCGTAGAATGCGCTCGTAGGGGAACTCGCACATGAAACCGTTCCCGCCCGCCGCTTGAAGCGCTTCGTCCGCGGTTCGCCAAAGACATTCGGTAGCAAAAACCTTGGAGATCGCGGCTTCGACGGCGTATTCCTTCGAGCCCGAGTCGACGATCCCGGAAACGAGCGTGACGACGGCTTCCGTCGCGTAGCACTCGACGACCATGTGACCGACTTTTTGTTTGATCAAGCCGTATTCGGAAATAGGCTTTCCGAATTGTGAACGTTCTTTGCATTGTTTGGAGGTCAATTCGATCAGGCGTTTCATCGCTCCGATGCATCCGCCGCCCAAACCCGTACGGCCGGAATTGAGGACGTTCATCGCAACTTTAAAGCCTTTTCCGACTTCACCCAAAACGTAAGCATTCGGCACGCGAACGTTGTCGAGCATGACGGTGGTCGTATTGCTTGCTCGAAGTCCCATCTTATCTTCGTGCGGACCGGTTGAGACCCCTTCTAAGTCTCGGGTCACGATGAAGGCCGTGATTTGTCCCTCGGGCCCGTCGGTTCTCGCGAAGACGGTGTAGAAACCCGCGATTCCGCCGTTGGTGATCCAAAGTTTCTGTCCGTTGAGGATCCAATCATCGCCGTCCCGTACGGCCTTCGTGGTAATGGCGGCCGCGTCGGATCCCGCCCCTGGCTCGGTTAAACAGAAGGCTGCGATCATTTCGCCAGTGGCGAGTTTCGGGTAAAAAAGTTTCCGTTGTTCTTCAGTTCCATAAAGGAGAAGCGCGCGCATTCCGATCGAGCTGTGTGCGCCCGCCGTGATGGCGACCGAGGCGTTATAACGAGAAAGTTCCTGGAGGGTCCGGGAATAGGCGGAAGCGTTCATGCCCATTCCTCCGAACTCTTCGGGGATGATTAAACTGAAAAGACCCAGTCCTTTCATCTCTTCGATCGCTTCCTGCGGAAGTTCGCCCTGTCGATCCCAAAGGCGAGCTTCGTGATCACGGTCCTTATAAGTAGAGGTAAGAGCATCCACCACGCCGCGGAGCACCTCTGCATCCGCCTCTTTCATTTGCGGGAAAGGGACGATTAGGTCTTCCTCGATATAGCCAAGGCAGAGCGAACGCATGAAGCTTTTTTCATTATTTTCCAAGACGCGACTCCAGATGCAATTTAAGGGGGTTCATTACCATTTTACGCATCCGTGACGGCGGTGCAAACGCCATCGACGAAGCGTGTGATTAAAGCGCATGAATTCGGAAGCGTGTCAGAAAAGCAACGCCGATTCTCTTGGAAAGTCGGTTTGCCTCCTCCCAAAAATGGGTAGAATAGAGAAGTTCATTCGATCTTGCCGTCATCAACCGGGAGCTTCCTGACTATGTATCTTCGCCGTTCCGCATTGGTAGTCGTCGTAGTATGTGCTTTTTTCACTTCCGGAATCGCGAGTGCCAACGCTTTGAGTTGTGCCGTACTTCCGCAACTCTTTAATCTCTATTTTCGATACCACTACGTGCACCGCGGGATGAACGACCAGATTAAATCCAACACGGTCGATCAGTTCATCAAGTCGATCGACCCCTCGAAAACGCTTCTACTCCAAAACCAAATCGACAGCTTGAAAAAGGAATTGTTGGGGACGTTCAAGACGATGGACGAGGGGAACTGCAAACCGATCGAGCATGCCCACAGCCTGGTGGTCAAGGGCGTGGAAGAGAACGAAAAGTTCGCCAAGGAATTTTTAAACGATAAATACGTTTTGGACGAATCGGTGGATCTGGTCACCGATCCGGAAAAGCGCAAATTTCCGAAAGATACGGACGAAAAGAAAGCCCTCGTTCGCAGGATGATCCATTTCCAAATCGCCAACGAAATGCTTTCCAAAACCAAGCTGCCCGAGGCGAAGAAAAATGTGATCCATCGCTACGAGTTGGATTCGAAACGTCTTCGGGAAAAGAAACCTGAGAATCGCCAAGTCGATTTCTCGGAAAGTTTCGCGCTCGCCTTGGACCCGCATACGAGTTACCTAAGCGCAGATTCCCTCTAAGAGTTCCGCATCCAGATGCAGCTTTCCCTCGAGGGAATCGGAGCGTCACTCTCGACCCAAAACGGCTTTACGCTGGTAGAAGAAGTTATTCCGGGAGGCGCGGCCGACCGGCTCAAAATTCTTCAACCTAAAGATAAGATCATCGCTGTCGCTCAGGAAGGCAAGAAGGCCGACCCCGTTGTGGATCTCGAGCTCCAGGAAGTCGTTAAAAAAATTCGCGGCAAAAAAGGAACCAAGGTGACCCTTACGATTCTACGCCAAGGAGAGTCCAATAAGACGTTCGACGTGACCATCGTGCGCGATAAGATCGACATCAAGGAATCGGCGGCTAAACTCACCTACGAGACGAAGAAGGCGGGCGCCAAGACGTTTAAAATCGGCGTGATTGACCTGCCGTCTTTTTACGGCGGTGGGCGTGAGGGTCGATCGAGTTTCGAGGACATGCGCACGCTTGTGACCCAGGCGAAAAAGAACAAAGTTGACGGCCTCGTCTTGGATCTTTCCCGAAACGGCGGCGGACTGCTGGAAGACGCGGTGAAAATCGCGGGTTTATTCATTAAGAAGGGCGCCATCGTCGCGACGAAAGGCGGAGATCAAAAAGTTGATATTCTTTCGGACCGTGACGACGAAGTCGTTTTCAACGGACCGTTGATGGTGCTGACGAGCCGTCTCTCCGCTTCGGCGTCGGAGATTCTCGCTGGCGCGCTGAAGGACTATAAACGAGCTCTGATCGTCGGAGGCGACCACACTTACGGCAAGGGAACCGTGCAAGTCGTTTCCGACCTGCCGCAGGGATTGGGCGCGATGAAGGTTTCCACGGGAATGTTTTTCATTCCTGGCGGAGCCTCGACCCAGCACCAAGGCGTAGATAGCGACATCGAGTTGCCTTCGATCTTCACGACCGAGGACATCGGCGAAAAGACCATGGACTACAGCCTGCCTCCGCAGAAGATCGCTTCCTTTGTTGGAACCGATGCGAACGCGACCGATACAGCGAAAAAGTGGACGCCCGTGGACGACGAACTGATCAAACGCTTGAAGAAAACGTCCCAGGAACGAGTCGCGAAAGATCCGAAATTCGCGGAAATCATCAAGAACGTTGAAGAGTCCAAAAAGAATAAGGGCGTGATTCGGCTCGCGGAGATGAAGCGCAAGGCCGAAGAAGAAAACAAGAAAGACAGCAAGAAAGATAAGAGCCGCAAAGCCAAGATGAAGGAAACGCAAGCACCGCTGGTTATGGAAGGCGTGAACATCATGTCGGACTGGCTGGGTAGCCTTACCGAGTCGAAGACGATCGGTTCTCGCTAATTTAGCCGTTTGGGAAAGACTTGAATGCCCTTCGGATTTCGAGGTTGGCTTTTTCGCGGAGTCGCGATTTGCTTCGGCGTCGTGGGCTTACTTATCGCCCTTACGGGCGCTGAGATTTCACGTCTCTACGGATTCGGTTTTTTAGTACCCGAGGCCTGGATCGGGCTGATCGTTTCGTGGTTGGTTCTAGCATCGGCCTTAGTGGGAGTCTGGAAGTGGCGGCGTTTTGCGTGGGTCGCGGTGATTCTCGCGCTGCCTCCGACGGTGGGATATCTGGCCTTTCGACCGGAGATGGTTCGCGACGATATCCTAGCGGGACTCGTGACCCCGCCTCTCACCATTGATCTCGTCGTGTACCGCGGAATCATTCTCCGGGGAGACCCCGAGCGGGAGTTGAAGGTTGAACGTCTGCAGCTACTTTATAGCCTTTTGCGCTCCTACCGTCCTCGGCCGCAATAGACCTCCTTTGACCCTCGCGTTCCGGGGCTGTGCTTGTTAAATAAGAAGGGCATCATGTCGCCACTTCCAATCGTCCTGATTACGGGGGCCTCTTCAGGCATAGGCAGGGAACTTGCCCGGCTTTTCGCCGCCGACCAGTATGAACTGATCCTGATCGCGCGGGATCGTACGCGCTTGGAGGCGGTTGCTGCCGAGCTCCACCAAAAATATCGGGTACCGATTCGAGTGGAAGTTTGCGATCTCGGCGACGCAGCGGCGCTTGAACGGTTAATATCGAATTTTGAGAGCGGTCGACAAAGGGTCGACGTCTTGGTGAATAATGCGGGGTTTGGCGTCGAGGGTTCGTTTGCTTTCACCGAATGGAAGAGCGAAAAGTCGATGCTCGACGTGAACGTGCTCGCGTTGGTTCGTCTTACGAAAGCGTTTCTGCCCCAGATGCTCGCCCGCCGCACGGGCAAGATCCTCCAAGTCGCTTCGGTGGCCGCTTTTTGTCCAGGTCCTTATCTTTCGCTCTATTTCGCTTCAAAGGCTTTCGTCTTGTCCTTTTCGGAAGCACTCTCGTCGGAGGTGCGGGAGTTCGGAGTGACCATCACGACTCTTTGTCCGGGTCCCACTGAAACAGGATTTCTAGCGCGATTAGGCACGGGTTCGAACATCTTCAAGGGATTGCGACTCGCTACGCCCGAACAAGTCGCGGCTTTAGGTTTTCGCGCTGTGATGGAAGGTCGGCGTGTCACTATTCACGGGCTTGGCTACCGCATCCTCATCGCTTTGGTGGGATGGGTTCCCCGTTTCGTTCCGCTTGCGATTCTTTCTTGGATTTTGAAAAAAAAAGTTCGCTTAGGGGCGCTCAAGTCTAAAAACTTCCCCACCCTTTAGCCACTCCCGACCACCGAGGCGCGCGACAGGACGAAGCTTTTCATAGGAGATTGCTCCGTCGACTAGAACCGATTCAGAGACGTGAAGACCTAAGACCCGGCCCACGACCAGCGTTGCCCCGCCGGCGCGAGCTTCGCCGATGGGAACGAGCTGCTCCACTCGGCATTCGAATTGGAGCGAAGATTCGGCGACTCGCGGCGGCTTTACCCATTGGGAAGGTAGGGGACGAAGCCCGACTCGGGCCATCTCGTCCACGCCGTAGGGAAAATCAGCCGACGCCGCGTTGGCCTGTTCCGCGATCCTTTCTTCCGTCGAGTTCACGACGAATTCGCCGTTCGCTTCGAGATTTTTTAGCGTGTCCTTGGCGCTCCCGTCTGGTTTCCGAGCGATCGAAAAAACGAGGCAAGGCGGCTCGGAGCTGATTCCATTGAAAAAACTAAAGGGCGCCAGGTTGATGACGCCGGTATCGCTTATCGTCGACACGAAGGCGATTGGTCTGGGGACGATGGCAGAAACCATCCATCGATAGACATCGCGGACGTTCAGTTCGGAAAAATCATGGCTATGGAAGGAGGCGGCGTCTATGGGCATACTAGGAGATATGACATATTTTCGCGGTAAAAGCGCGATCCGGAATCCTCCGCTGAGGAAACTGACGTTAAGAATACTGCAGCAGTATCGTCGTAGCGGATCGGCCGCAGCGAACGAAAATCTCAAGCATGTTCGCCGAATGGCGAACGAAGTTCGATGCGACAGCGAGAGCCTAGAAAAGATCGGGTGCGACCCTGGTATTCTTGAAGTTGCGATCCTTCTGTCCGATTTGGGCAAAGAACCGCATCTGATCGAGAAACACCTACCGTCATATGGGGGAAATCCCTTCCGGACGTTTCTGGATCACAGTCGAATCAGCATGAT